>NZ_RWIL01000166.1:0-5535 GCF_009764635.1 Pseudomonas sp. PB103
TATCAGGCACAGCGTCCGGCCCTATTTCCATGTAGCTTCGGGTGCACTCCCACAGCGCCATGGCCGTCGTACCGCCGCCACAGTTGAAACTGAGGGAAAAATACTTTTTTGCTTCTTCTGCCTGTGGATCAGGGTTCTCAAAACCAATGACTAACAAGCCCATGGTGGCTTTACCGGCTTGGCTTACCGAAGAGTGCTGTGTCGCCGCTGCCGTTACGCTCTCCCACGGAACTATCCAATATTCGCCGCCCTCTCGCGGAACGCATACTTCGCGGCGCTGACGGTTAAAACGAATTGGCAAAGGCACATCGCGTAATAAACCTTGAATCAAATATATGGAAGGAATTCCAATAATGATCCCTCCGCCAATTATAATAAAAACACTGAGGTCAGGTGATATATTTCTGAATATAAAAGCCAGAAATATAAACAACATAAGTGTTGGCCACATGGCCATTACTGCCGATCCAACGCTATAGTTGCCAATGTCGATAAAACTTTCGTTCTTGCGCCAGATTGTATTGAGAACGTCTTGCGGTTTTACCCCTGTGGAAATTGGTAGTGGTGACAAGTGATCATTTTGCACAAATAAACGTTTTGTCGTGGTACCTACCGGTGGCGTGCTCATTTATTGTCCTTCGGTTTCAAGTAAAGGGCCCCAGGTTTGCCCTCAGCGAGCACATAGCTTGGCACACGATCGAGCTCTAATGTTGTGTCGTCCCGTAAGGCAATCACACCAGTGTCGTCGTTCAGAGTAAATGCAACACCTCGTTCTCCACCAATAAAATTTCTGGCGCCCAGCATTGCGGTCAGTGGTGTGCGATATCGCAGGCGCAGAGAAACTGTCCGGGGTTTAGAACCAAGAACATCAGGAACAGTTTTGAAAGGACCACTCATGCGCAAGCCTTGGCCTTCTTTGACAGGTATCCAGTCACAAACGCTGCCGGCCAGCCACTCAGAAGCCATATCGCGCCATGGCCTAGGGGGTTTGTAGTTATAGGAAAGGCTGTTTTTGATCAAATCGCGGTGACGCTGAGTATCTATCGGATCTCCAATCATACTAAGCTCCAGATAGGTGCTACTGGGCTCTGCTCCGGGGAGGTCGATGGTTAGACTATTTATGGAACTGACATAGGTCATTCCAGATGGACCGCTTGATGGAGCCGTCACCGAACCACTCTCCATGCTGACGCGAGGTGTATACAAGATAGCGTAGAGCTGATTGAGTTCATCCTGTTGGACTTTAGCAGCGATAGGGTCCAGATTGCCCGCACGAGCTTTTGACCAGCAACAGAAGTTTAGAAAGTTTTGTAGTGGCGTTTGTTGGAAGAACCAAGTAATGAGGTAAAGCACGCCTAGCATGGCAATAATCCAGTTCAATGGGCCCATGCGCAGGGAGTAACGCATGATGGCGCCTTCGACCTCTACTAACCCCGCCAATGCTCTCGCAGTTTGACTGAAACCCAAAATCGCTTGGGCGCTATAGGCTGCGGCTTGCCCTGCTACTACTTTTTGGCGCATTTCCAACCAAGGATCGATATGCGTTTGAGAGTTTTCCAGCTGTACTTGCAGAGACTTGAATTCCGCTCCTGCCGCAGCGAATGACAACCCACCAATCACTCCGCCAAACAGGGTCAGGGTCGGAGCCATGGATCGCCCTTTACCAATTTCTTTAATTCCCAAACCATCACGCACCTGACTATCAATTACTGCTGTCAACGCCGCAGCTGCATACAAAGATGCAGATGCTGTGTCGTTGACGCGCTGAATGTCCATGCCCTCAACCGTGCCGGCCTGACTCAGATAGTTACTCGCATTGAGCGTGTTCAGCAGTAGTGCCGCGAGAGGCACAACGCCACCGCTGTTAGTGACAACGGTCGAGTTGGTTATGCCATTCAAGCGCCCAACGCCAATGGCTTTTCCCGTGCTGTTGGCCCATTGGGTCAATCCTTCGGCGCCCTGCCCCAGCAGCTTCCATACTTGTCGGCCTCCTTCGCTTACCGCTTGCAAACACGTGTCGCTGCCCAAGCGAACGGCGATGAGTACCCCTAACCAAGAACTGCTGAATGTTTTTCCGCCTTTGAGCAGTAGCAATGCAGCCGCCATACGGTTGACCAGCACGCTCCATGAGCTTTCGGCATTACGTGCCATCGCTGCGATGTGATTCAGAACCGGAGCGGTCAGTGGCGCAAGTGCCTGGTGGGTCGCTGCAATGTTTTTAGATTCCAGTGCCGCGATCCACTCCCCGTAACGAGTGACATTGTTAATACCCGCATCGATAGATGGCGTCCATGCGCGGAACAGTTGCGTCAGTGCACCGCCGTCTGCCGCTCGCACATAGTCGGCGTATTGCTCTGCGCCTTGGGCACGAATGCATTGGGCGGTCAGACAACCAGTGGCCAATTCGGTCAACCAGTCTCGTGCATCGATGTCGTCGTAGTCGACAAACCAAGTACCGTTGAAGGAGCGCTTCAGATACACCTCTCGATCACTGAACAGCCCTTGATGTCGTTTTTCGATCTGCTGAAAATGCGCGGGGGCGGTGGTATCGAGCCAGTTGTTCATTGCCTTCAGATCGATATATTTGCTGACCTTGGCACTCAGGAAATCGTCGTCAAGGTTGGCCTTTTTTTCGGCACGATACTCGCGCACCATGTATTCCGCTTCATTGTATAAATCGGCCGGAATGAAGGCCCGCACAGGCGCTACGATTTCGGCAATGCGCGCGTCTCGAACGGCGGCTTCAGCCATGCTCGGCTGACCGCCATAACGGCGGGCCTGGGTTTCTGCCTTGAGTTGATCATCCAGTTTGTGCTGAGCATCGAGCATGATCCGGCCTTGATCAGGCGTGAGGTCGATGTCTCGATCCTTGTAGCGGTAACTGAGTGTGCCAGCCAACTCGGCGCCGTCTTCGGTGATCAAGCTGCGAATGAATCCGCCGATGCTCAAGCGCAGGTTGTTATCACCGACCCATTTTTCATGGCCCGCTTCGATCAACTCTTGCTCATGGTTGATATCGCGCAACACCCCCAAGTCATCATCCAACGCAGCAAACACGGCATAAAGCGGCTCTGACTCGGTCTTGGCTTTATCCAGCCACGCTTGGGTTGGATCTACCTCCCAAGGACTTGCACTCCAGGTTCCCGGCTCTTCCACCGGTTTATCCGCAGGTTGTGCGCTAGCGGCCTGTTCCCGTTCGTGCAAGTTTTGTGAACTGGCGTTGTAGGCCTTGATGTTTTGCTGGTTAGGAGCGGCTTGCGCTACTTTCCGTTGTTCCTTTACGCCTTCGCGCTGAGCCTCGCCGTTCTGCTGATAATCATGGGCCAAGGCCTGGTCACGTACTTTGGGCATGATTTCGGCGACCAACACCGGAGCTTTTGTCAGCGGCGGGCAGTGTTCGGCTGACAGGCTTTTGGCAACTTTGGTGAGTGAAATCTGACGCATGCGCTTGCGTCGTTCGCCGCTTTTTTTCAGGCTCTCGCAGGCGTCTTCGCCCAATGGTCTTTCGCTGTAGAGCATCCAGGCGTCGGTGCTCTTTTTCAGAGCGATGCCGGCCTTTTCCCCTGTCGCGATCTCGGCGTGGGGTTGTGTCAGCGATTGCTCGACCAGCAAACCATCAGCCCCAACACCGTAGCGTTTGAGCGGCCCCTCGGCGTGCCACAGGTAGACGTACCCTGCACGCAGGCGGCGCAGGGCCATCGGGTGACTTTGGGTCGGGCTGGGTGGTTTGAAGTCGGCGTGTTCGGCGGCCTGTTCGGCCATCGCGTAGCGGCTGGGAACCACGAAAATTTCGGGTTGTTGCGCAGGGCAGGTGGCGCCCGGGTTGGACAAGTCTTCTTCGCCGAATTGGCACTGCGCGGCATTATCGGCGGCGGCCAGGTTGCGGTTTTTATCGAGTGGTTCGGTGGTCATGCAAAGGACTCCTTGTCGGTCAGCAGCCAATGGCGATGCAGCTCTTCCAACAAGGCATCCAGGCGTTGCGTGGCATTAAGCGTTGGCTGTTGGAGAATCTCGCGGTAGGCCAGATGTTCGGGCGCTTGGGGAAACATGGTGCCGTGTTCTGCGACCAACGCCGACCACCGCACCACCTCCTTGGGCGCAGAGTAGCCGTGGCTGGCGGCGCCCTCGCGACACAGGACGGCCCACTCGCGCTGGTCGGCAGTGGAAAGTTGTGCCAGGCAGTCGGGAAAGTAGGTGTGGACGTGCTCCAGCAACTGTTGATCGAAGACTTCCAGCTTGCCTTGGTTGAGCTGCTGCAACTGCTGCTCATCCAGATACAGCCAGGGGCGCTCTGCATATTGCTGGGCGTTTTGTCGATCATGTTCGCGCACGATCCATTGCTCGCTTTGATCTTCACGTGCGGGTAGCCGCACGCGGCGGATCGGCCCCATCAGGTGATCTTTTTCCGCCGGGTTCAGGGGCGGCAACCAATGGCGCATGACTCGCGGGTCGTAGTACCTAAACAGCATTGACGCATCACCGGTCACCCGTACATGGATGAGGCTGCGCAGATGTTCAGTCAGTTGCTGAATGGGCGCATCGCTTTCGATGATGAGGCCGGCATCGTTTTGCCAGTCCTCAATGAAGGCTTTTTCGAGTGCGGTGTTGGCGCGCAAGACGACCAGCGCAGGGCCGACATCAAACACCTCTTGCAAGGGAGTTGAGTGGTAAAGCCATTCGACAATCGGGTTTTCATCCAGGCTATACACGCGGGCCGGAAGGTTTTCGATCTGTGCTCCATCCAGAAGCAGATAACGCGTGGCTGCGGAAATCATTTCATCGCCTTCAGTTTTTGGCATATCTCGCAGATTGGCTGAGCCGTTGTGGCTGCTCGCTGCAGGGTTTGACGCAAGGCCGGCACCAACAACTCTCCGGCTTTATCTGCATCCGCCTGCTTCAACGGCCCCGGCAACAACGGCGCCGCCCCGGTGCCACTGCCCGGCCCACCACCAGAGTTGATGTTGATCACCGGCCCACTCAGGGTCACCCCACCCGCATCAATCTTGATAAAACTCCCACCACCAATCAGCGTCAGCTCTGCGCCGGCCTCCATCACCACTTTCATGCCGCTGCTGAGGTGGATTTCCTGCCCCGCATCCATGAACTGCCCAGTGCCAATCTTGACGTGCTGATTCACCCCAACCGTCAGGTGATCACTGGCCTGCGCCTCAACCTTGCGATCTTCATAAACCGTGTGATGTTCTTCAGCCTTGAACTCGCTGTAGCTGTTCTTCTCAACCGTATCGTGACGCTCATTGCCAACCCGAATCTTCTGGTCGTGCTCGATGTTTTCATCCCAATCCCGCTGAGCATGCAGATAAATCTGCTCCTGACCTTTCTTGTCCTCGATACGCAGTTCGTTGTAACCGCCACCGCCCATCGAGCTCAGGGTCTTGAACGTGCTGCGCGTCTTGTTCGCCGGCAGTGCGTACGGGACGGTGTTTTCCTTGTGGTACAGGCAGCCGCTGATCAGCGGCTGGTCGGGGTCGCCTTCAAGGAAGGTGACCAGCACTTCCATGCCGATGCGCGGGATGG
>NZ_RWIL01000167.1:0-3967 GCF_009764635.1 Pseudomonas sp. PB103
GATCTTTTGATCTGGCTTTTAAAAACAGAATCAAAAGATCGCAGCCTGCGGCAGCTCCTACACACGGACTCTTGTTTTGGTTCTCATTATCATCTAATAATAAATCTCATTATCGGATGAGCCCCGGATCATGAGTTCTGCCTTGCACGAGCAGCCGTACCTCGAAAGCTGGCGCTGGATGAGTCGCCAGATCCGTTGCGCGATGGATCCTGATGAACCGCGCCTGATCGAACATTACCTGGCCGAAGGCCGGTACCTGTCTTGTTGCACTGCGACCTCACCCTGGATGGTCGCCGAAACCTCCTTCCGTTTGCTGCTCGACACCGCCACCGACATCGCCTTGCCGTGGCACTGGCGCAGCCTCTGTCTCGATCAAGCCTGGCGCCCATTGCGTGAAATGGAACGCCTGTCGCTGTGCAAATGCCGGCTCAAGCGCTGGCAACGCTACACCTGGCAGCTCGCCACGTGCGAGTTGCTTCCCTCGATTCCTCTTATTGAACTGGTGCAAGGATTTTCAGATGACCAAGACACGTATTGAGCGCGACAGCATGGGCGAACTGCAGGTGCCGGTGGACGCTCTCTACGGCGCGCAGACCCAGCGCGCAGTGGATAACTTCCCGATCAGCGGCAAGCCGATGCCCAAACAATTCATCCGCGCGTTGATCCTCGCCAAAGCCGCCGCGGCTCGGGCCAACGTCGAGCTTAATCAGATCAGCGCCGCACAGGGCAAAGCCATCAGCGACGCCGCCCAAGGTTTGCTTGAAGGCGATTTCATGCAGCATTTCCCGGTGGATATTTTCCAGACCGGCTCCGGCACCAGCTCGAACATGAACGCCAACGAAGTGATCGCCACCCTGGCCAGCCGCCTGCTCGACGAGCCGGTCAACGCCAATGATCACGTCAACTGCGGCCAGAGCAGCAACGACATCATTCCGACCACCATCCACGTCAGCGCCGCGTTGGCCCTGCACGAACAACTGCTGCCAGCGCTGCTGCACCTGGTGCAGGTGATCGAGCTCAAAGCCGAGCAAGTGCATCACCACGTCAAAACCGGCCGTACGCATTTGATGGACGCGATGCCGGTGCGCATGAGCCAGGTGCTCAACGGCTGGGCGCAGCAGCTCAAGGCCAACATCGCTCATTTGCAGGATTTGCTGCCAAGCCTGCAATCGCTGGCGCAGGGCGGCACGGCGGTCGGCACCGGGATCAACGCGCACCCTGAGTTCGCCGCGCGTTTCAGCCGTCAGCTCAGCCAACTGACCGACGTGCAATTCACGCCGGGCAAAGACTTGTTCGCGCTGATCGGCTCGCAGGACACTGCCGTCGCCGTCTCCGGCCAACTCAAAGCCATCGCCGTGTCGCTGATGAAAATCGCCAACGACCTGCGCTGGATGAACTCCGGCCCGCTCGCCGGTCTCGGTGAAATCGAACTGGAGGCGCTGCAACCAGGCTCGTCGATCATGCCGGGCAAGGTCAATCCGGTGATTCCGGAAGCCACCGCGATGGTCGCCGCGCAAGTGATCGGCAACGATTCGGTGATCACCATTGCCGGCCAGTCGGGCAACTTTGAGCTGAACGTGATGCTGCCGATCATCGCGCAAAACCTGTTGAGCAGCATCGAACTGCTGGCCAATTCCAGCCGCCTGCTGGGTGACAAAGCCATCGCCAGCTTCAAGGTCAACGAATCGCGCTTGAAGGAGGCGTTGTCGCGCAACCCGATTCTGGTCACCGCACTCAACCCGATCATCGGTTACCAGAAGGCCGCCGAAATCGCTAAGCAGGCCTACAAGGAAGGTCGCGCGGTGATCGATGTCGCTCTGGAACACACCGACCTGTCGCGCAGCCAACTGGAAGAGTTGCTCAATCCCGAGAAACTCACCGCCGGCGGCGTGTAAGCACCGCAACCGCTTTGGAGGCTCACCATGGAGCACTGGAAACGCACGATCGAACGGGCCAATCGCTGCTTCATGCTGGGCGAACTGATCGATGCCCGTGAGGCTTACCTGCAAGCCCTGACCTTGGCGCAAGTGTTGTACGAGCGCTGGGCAGATGCCGACGAAGCGGTGGCGGCCTGCGTCATCTCCCACCACAACCTCGCGGATTTGCACCTGCGCCTGAATCAGCCTGAGGAGAGCGCCGAATACCTCTGCGCCATCCACCAACGGCTGTTGCAGACCATGCAGGACGAGCGCCTGCGCCCGGCGCTGCGTGAAGCGGCGCTGCGCCAGAGCAGCAAGACTTACGTCGAGCTGCTGAATTTCATCAGCGAGCACGGCGAATACCCGCGCACCCAGCGCCTGCTGCACCCGGATACCGGCAATGCGCGCCGCGCGCCTGCCCCACATCACCATGGAGTCCATTGAAATGGCTTTTACCTTGCCTGCCTTGCCTTACGCCTACGACGCACTGGAACCGCATATCGATGCGCAAACCATGGAGATTCACTACACCAAGCATCACCAGACCTACATCAACAACCTCAACGCCGCCGTAGAAGGCACTGAGTACGCTGAATGGCCGGTGGAAAAACTGGTCGCCAGCGTCAAGGAGTTGCCGGAAAAACTCCGTGCCGCAGTGATCAATCAGGGCGGCGGTCACGCCAACCACTCGTTGTTCTGGGAAGTGATGGTGCCTAGCGGCGGTGGTAACCCGGACGGCGCGCTGGCCAAGGCAATCGATGAGCAGTTGGGCGGTCTCGACAGCTTCAAGGAAGCCTTCACCAAAGCCGCTCTGACCCGCTTCGGCAGCGGCTGGGCCTGGCTCAGCGTGACCCCGGAGAAGAAATTGATCGTGGAAAGCAGCGGCAACCAGGACAGCCCGCTGATGAATGGCAACACGCCGATTCTCGGTCTAGATGTCTGGGAGCACGCCTATTACCTGCGCTATCAGAACCGTCGCCCGGAATACATCAACGCGTTCTACAACGTGATCAATTGGCCTGAAGTTGCTGCGCGCTATCAGGCCGCACTGGTTTAAGTCTTCTATAAAAACAATCCAAGGCTGACTATGGGCACTGAAACACTGGCGATCGGAAGTGGGCGTATGTTTCGTTACGCAGTGGGATCGCTATTGCTGTTGGCGGGCATGACCTTGCTGGTTGCCCACGGACTGGAATGGCTGAATCTCGAACCGCGGCTGTTGCGGGCGTTGCAGGGTGGCGCGATCTGCGCGCTCGGCACGGCGCTTGGTGCGGTGCCGGTGCTGGTGATTCGGCGCATGCCGCAGGCGCTGAGCGATACGTTGCTGGGTTTCGGTGCCGGGGTGATGCTGGCGGCGACGGCGTTTTCGCTGATCGTGCCGGGCATTGCCGCCGCCGAAAGTCTTGGTCTGACGCCGTGGGGCGCCAGTGGCCTGATCTGCTTCGGCATAATGCTCGGCGCATTCGGGTTGTATCTGGTTGATCTCAAGGTTTCCGGCGCGTCTCCGGAAATGCTCGTCGGCACCGTCGAGCACCCGGTGATTCCGCCCCGGATCTGGCTGTTTGTGTTTGCGATCATTGCCCATAACATTCCTGAAGGCATGGCCGTCGGCGTGTCTGCCGGTGGCGGCATGCCGGATGCGGACAGCCTGGCCATGGGCATCGCTTTGCAGGATGTGCCGGAAGGTCTGGTGATTGCGTTGGTATTGGCCGGGGCAGGGATGTCGCGGGTGAAGGCGTTTATGATTGGCGCGGCGTCAGGCCTGGTCGAGCCGGTGTTTGCGCTGTTGTGCGCGTGGCTGGTCAGCCTGGCCCAGGTGTTGTTGCCATTAGGTTTGGCGCTGGCGGCGGGGGCGATGTTGCTGGTGGTGACCCACGAAGTGATCCCCGAGTCGCGACGCAATGGTCATGACAAATTGGCCAGCCTTGGCTTGTTGAGCGGGTTTTGTCTGATGATGGTGATGGATACCGCATTAGGTTGAAGATCAAAAGATCGCAGCCTGCGGCAGCTCCTACATTGGAATGCGTTCACTGTAGGAGCTGCCGCAG
>NZ_RWIL01000016.1:0-39389 GCF_009764635.1 Pseudomonas sp. PB103
CAGCCTGCGGCAGCTCCTACAGGGGATCGGTGTAGGAGCTGCCGCAGGCTGCGATCTTTTGCTTTTCAATCCTGACTATCCCCCAACCTTATCGCACACCATTCAGCCCCAGCCCTGTTCGTTGTGACACCACGCCCGGTGCCTGACACTCAGCGTCAATACTGGCCTGCTGGAGTTGCCTCGATGAATGAGTCTGTGCGTTTCGAAGATAAAGTCGTGATCGTCACCGGAGCCGGTGGTGGCCTTGGTCGCGCCCATGCACTGCTGTTCGCCAAGCAAGGCGCGAAAGTGCTGGTCAACGACCTCGGCGGCTCGACCCAGGGCGAAGGCGCCAATGCCTCCGCCGCCGACCGCGTGGTCGCCGAAATTCGCGAAGTCGGCGGCACGGCTGAAGCCAACCACGACTCGGTCACCGACGGCGACAAACTCGTCCAAAACGCCCTCGACGTCTTCGGCCGCGTCGACGTGGTGGTCAACAACGCCGGCATCCTGCGCGACAAGACCTTCCACAAAATGGACGACGCCGACTGGGATCTGGTTTACCGCGTCCACGTCGAAGGTGCGTACAAAGTCACCCGCGCTGCATGGCCACACCTGCGCGAGCAAAACTACGGCCGCGTGATCTTTACCGCCTCGACCTCGGGCATCTACGGCAACTTCGGCCAGTCCAACTACGGCATGGCCAAACTCGGCCTCTACGGCCTGACACGCACCCTGGCCATCGAAGGCCGCAAGAACAACATCCTGGTCAACGCCATCGCGCCAACCGGCGGCACGCGCATGACCGAAGGCCTGATCCCGCCGCAAGTGTTCGAACAACTGAAACCGGAACTGGTCAGCCCGCTGGTGGTGTACTTGGCGAGCGAGCAATGTCAGGAAACTTCAGGACTGTTCGAAGTCGGTGGCGGCTGGATGGGCAAGGTGCGTTGGGAACGCAGCCTGGGTGCCGGATTCGATCCGCGAGTGGGTTTCTCGCCGGAAGATGTCGCGGCGCATTGGCAGCAGATTTGTGATTTCGAAGGCGCGGCGCATCCGAAAGACAATATTGAAGCGCTGAAGGAAATGATGGCGAATTTGCAGAAGTATTCGCTTTGATTCCACTGCATCAAGCGACAGGATTTGCCTGAGTCCTGTCGTCCCCTCCAGCAATCCCCGCTGTACAAAATTCTTCGCCCATAAAAAAGGCCGCTGCAAACGCAGCGGCCAAGGTAAGACGTTGGATCAAGGAGCTACAAATCAACGTCAGTGAACACCGGGGCGATAAACCGAACACTTCGATTCATCTGAAATCTGTCAGCAATGGCCAGAGTTGCTCATGGCCTGTGCTTCGCGCTTTACGGCGTGTCCCGTGAAAGCCCGTTCAGAATAGGCACTTTAGCCTGTGGGAAAAATACCGATTACCGACATGCACTGTTGCGGGGCGTGCAACAGTCGCAATGATCCGCAATGCACCATGCGCGGCACTGATGATCCTTCATTTAGCTGACAGATGAATCGCGCAAAGCCCCGTCCTGTGCGGGCATTCATCCTTTCGAGCGACAGCGCGAATACCTCCTTGGTGCGCTTATCGTCCCGTGCCGGCGGCAGTAGGGTGGGGCCTTCTGTCACTCACCGGGGAAGACGCATGACAAAAACAACAATGCGCGCCATCTTCACGCCGCAAGCGCTGGCCGCTGCGGTGGCTCTGGGTTGCTGTGCCCAGGCGCAAGCGGTCGCTTTCAACATCGGCGAAATCGAAGGGACGTTCGACTCGTCGCTGTCGATCGGTGCGAGCTGGGGCCTGCGCGATGCCGACAAGTCGCTGGTCGGCACGGTCAACGGCGGCACCGGGCAATCTTCCACGGGTGATGACGGGCGCCTGAACTTCAAGAAAGGTGAGACCTTTTCGAAGATCTTCAAAGGCATTCACGACCTCGAACTGAAGTACGGCGACACCGGTGTGTTTGTGCGCGGCAAGTATTGGTACGACTTCGAGCTGAAGGACGAAGACCGCGAGTTCAAGCAAATCAGCGACAGCGGTCGCAAGGAAGGCGCCAAGTCGTCCGGCGCGCAGATTCTCGATGCCTTCGTCTATCACAACTATTCCATCGCTGATTTGCCGGGCACTGTGCGCGCCGGTAAGCAGGTGGTGAGCTGGGGCGAAAGTACGTTCATCGGCAACTCGATCAACAGCATCAACCCGATCGACGTTTCCGCATTTCGCCGTCCCGGTGCCGAGATCAAGGAAGGCCTGATTCCGGTGAACATGCTGTTCGGTTCGCAAGGCCTGACGGATCAGCTGACGGTTGAGGGCTTCTATCAACTGGAGTGGGATCAGACCGTTCTCGACAACTGCGGCACGTTCTTCGGTGTCGATGTGGCGGCGGATGGTTGCAACAACGGCTACACCGTTGGCAATCCGGCAATCGCGCCGTTGGTGCCGCTGACCCAGGCCTTCGGTCAGGGCATTCAGGTCACTCGCGAAGGGGTGGTGATCCCTCGGGGCGGCGACCGCGACGCGCGGGATTCCGGGCAGTGGGGCACAGCGCTGCGCTGGCTCGGCGACGACACCGAGTACGGCCTCTATTTCATGAACTATCACAGCCGCACGCCAACGGTGGGCACCACCACGGCGGGGCTTTCGACATTGGCGGCATTGCCGGGGATGGTCGGGATTGCCAACGGTCTGGCGCCTGGCAGCGGCTCGGGTCTGGCGCAGAGCGTGATGCTCGGGCGCGGCCAGTACTACCTCGAATACCCGGAAGACATTCGCCTGTATGGCGCGAGTTTCTCCACCACTTTGCCAACCGGTACTGCGTGGACTGGTGAGGTCAGCTACCGGCCAAACGCGCCGGTGCAGGTCAACACCAACGACCTGACGCTGGCGCTGCTCAACCCGATTGCCGGCGGTGCGGCCTCGCCGCTGACGACGTCGCCGGGCGCGGACAACAAGGGCTACCGCCGCAAGGAAGTCACGCAAATCCAGAGCACCCTGACGCACTTCTTCGATCAGGTCTTGGGCGCAGAACGTCTGACCGTGGTCGGCGAAGCAGCGGTGGTGCACGTCGGCGGTCTGGAGCCGCGCAGTCAACTGCGTTATGGCCGCGACTCGGTGTACGGCCAGTACGGTTTCGGCGGCGACACCGACGGCTTCGTCACCTCGACCTCGTGGGGCTACCGCGCCCGGGCGATCCTCGATTACGCCAACGTGGTCGGCGGGATCAACTTCAAACCCAACCTGTCGTGGTCGCATGACGTCGCCGGTTACGGGCCCAACGGCCTGTTCAACGAAGGCGCGAAAGCGATCAGCGTCGGCGTTGATGCCGACTACCGCAACACCTACACCGCGAGCCTCAGCTACACCGACTTCTTTGGCGGCGATTACAACGTCCTCGAAGACCGTGACTTCGTGGCCCTGAGCTTCGGCGTGAACTTCTGATCTGCCCGAGAAGGATGACTGCAATGCGCAAAATGATTCTGCAATGTGGTGTGCTGGCCCTGAGTCTACTGGCGGCCAATGTGATGGCGGCGGTGTCGCCGGACGAGGCGAATAAACTCGGCACCAGCCTGACCCCGCTTGGCGCCGAGAAGGCCGGCAACGCCGATGGCTCGATTCCGGCGTGGACCGGCGGTATTCCGAAAAACGCCGCCGCGGTGGACAGCAAAGGTTTCCTCGCCGACCCGTTCGCCAACGAGAAACCGTTGTTCACCATCACCCCGGCCAACGTCGACAAATACAAAGACAAGCTCTCCGAAGGCCAGGTAGCGATGTTCAAGCGCTACCCGCAAACCTACAAGATTCCGGTCTACACCACTCACCGCACCGTCGCCGTACCGCCGGAAATCTACGAATCGGCCAAGCGCAGCGCGCTCAATGTGACCACGATCAACGACGGTAATGGCCTGGCCAATTTCACCGGTAATCGCTACTACGCCTTCCCGATTCCGAAGAACGGCGTCGAAGTGTTGTGGAACCACATCACCCGTTATCACGGCGGCAATGTCAAACGCATCATCACGCAGGTGACCCCGCAGACCAACGGCAGCTACACGCCGATCCGCTTCGAGGAAGAGATCGCCGTGCCGCAATTGATCAAGGATATCGATCCGGAAAAAGCCGCCAACGTGCTGACCTTTTTCAAACAGTCGGTGACCGCGCCGGCGCGCCTGGCCGGCAACGTGCTGCTGGTGCACGAAACCCTCGATCAGGTGAAGGAGCCGCGTCTGGCGTGGATTTACAACGCCGGCCAGCGTCGGGTGCGTCGTGCGCCGCAAGTGGCGTATGACGGCCCGGGCACGGCGGCGGATGGCCTGCGTACTTCGGACAACTTCGACATGTTTTCCGGCGCACCGGATCGCTACGACTGGAAACTGGTCGGCAAGAAGGAAATGTACATCCCGTACAACAGCTACAAACTCGATTCGCCAAGCCTGAAATACGACGACATCGTCAAGGCCGGGCACATCAATCAGGACCTGACCCGTTATGAATTGCACCGTGTCTGGGAAGTCATCGGTACGGTCAAACCAAGCGAGCGGCACATCTACGCCAAGCGCCACATGTACATCGATGAGGACAGCTGGCAAATCGCGCTGGTCGATCACTATGACGGTCGCGGTCAACTGTGGCGCGTGGCCGAAGGTCACTCTGAATATCACTACGAGCATCAGGCGCAGGCTTACACCCTCGAAGCACTCTACGACATCATCGCCGGTCGCTACATTGCCCTGGGGATGAAGAACGAAGAGAAGCACAGTTACGAATTCGGCTTCGAAGCCAAGGCGGCGGATTACACGCCATCGGCCTTGCGCGCCGAGGGCGTGCGGTAACGCTCTGGATACATCGGCAAGGCAAAAGGCGACCACCCGGTCGCCTTTTTTATGGGCGCCAATCAGCGCGCTGAATACTCGTCAACAAGGCGCCCGCAGAGGGCTAGGGTGAGTGCATAACGATAAAAAGGCTGACCCGATGACTGCCATGACTTCTTGCCTGGATCGCCGCGGATTTTTCCCCAGGCTTTCTTCCCATCATCAGCCGCGTCTTCGATTGAGCCAGCCATTGCTTGATTCAATGGCACGAGTCAGGCTCGTCTGCGCACCCGCCGGCAGTGGTAAAAGTGCGTTACTCACCGAATGCTTTTTGCAGGCGCCAGCATCATGTGAACGGGTCTGGTTGCCGCTGGCTGGCGTCATGTTGAACCGCATGCAGCTATGCCAGCGACTGGCGCAGGCGCTGGGGCTGCCCGAAAGCATCGATGAGGCCGGGTTGATTGCGATGCTGACGTTTTGGTCCAGGCCCACCTGGCTGTTTATCGACGACTACTGCCGTTTGCCGGATCCGCTGCTGGATGCCCTGCTTGATCGCCTGCTGGCAGTCAGCAGTCCTGCACTGACCTGGTGGGTGAGCACCCGACGTCGTCCGCAATGCAACTGGCCGCGGCTTTTGCTCGATGATGAGTTGTACGAGTGTGAACAGGCGACGCTGGCACTTACACACGAGGAGGTCGCCGGAGCGTTGCGCCGCTTGCCGCCGGAACAGGCTGGCAGTGTCGCCACTCGGATTGTCCAGCGCACCGGCGGCTGGTGCGCCGGGGCACGAATGGCGCTGTTGCACAGATGCAATGAGTCGCAAGGCATTCTCCCCCGGCAACGCGTCGACACGCTGCTGGACTATCTGCAGCACGAACTGTTCAGCAGCCTTACTCCGGAGCAGGCTGAGGCATGGCGTGTACTGGCGCATTTACCGCGCTTCAATACCGAGTTGTGCGAACACTTGTTTGGTGCGGGTGAGGGCGCGCCGCTCTTGAGCGCGTTGCAAGTCCTTGGCTGCTTTATCGAGCCGTGGCATGAGTCTGCGGACTGGTTGCAAGTATTCGCGCCATTGTCTCGCATCATGTGTGAAGAACACTGGCCTGCTGGACGCTCCTGGCATCGGCGTGCCTGCCAGTGGTTTACCGCTGCCCAGGATTGGCGCGCCGCCTTTGAACAGGCGCTGCTGGCTGATGAATATGAGACTGCGGTGAGTCTGTTGCAGCACTTGAGCCTCGAAGATCTGTTCGAGGATCAAACGGTTGTGCTGTTGTTGCGATTGCAGGAGCGTCATGGGCAGGAGTTGATCCTGGCCACCCCGCAACTAATTGGGCTGATGACCGCAGCGGCGCTTTTTTCCGGTCGTTTTGAACACGCCGCGGTGTGTATCGGCCACCTGTCACGGTTCATGCCACAGCCTGGCGCTCAACTCGAGCAGCAATTACTTGCGCGGTGGCAGGCGCAACAAGGCTGGCTACTGCACTTGCAAGGGCAAATGGAGCCTGCGCGCGAGCACTTTCGAGAAGCATTGGCCGCACTGGCTCCGCACGCATGGCAGGCTCGTTTGTTATGCCTGTCCGGACAGACCCAGCAAGCGTTATTGTGCGGTGAACTGGAGCAGGCCCACGCCATCAACCGCGAGGCACTGTGCCTGGCTCGGGCCCAGGGTTCGCTGCTGTTCGAGGGCTTGCTCGAACTCGATCACGCACAATTGCTCGAACAACGAGGGGCGCCGGCTCGGGCCGAGAGTCTGCTTCTGGCCATCGACCAGTTGCTGCGCGCGCGGGCGGATCAACCGACACCACTGCTTGGCAGAATCTCTCTGCGCCGAGGGCGGCTGGCCCTGTGCATGGGGCACGAGACTCAGGCGGCGGAACTGTTTCAAAAAGGCCTTGAGGATTGCCTGCGCAGTCATGACAAGCGTGTGTTGTACGGCTATCTCGGACAAGCGCAACTCGCGGCAAATAAAAGCGATTACGCGCTGGCGTTCGAGCGCTTGCGCGAAGCCGAAAGGGTCATGCAGCAAAGGCAGATACCGGACACGGTTTATCGTGGTGTGCTTCTGCAGGTCAGCAGCCAGTTCTGGTTGCAACAGGGGCGGCCGCAGTTGGCGCAAGAAGCACTGGGACGGCTACTGCGCCACTACCGTGGACCGCATGCACGTCAGGCTCCCCCCGCCACCCTGGAATTGATTGCGCGCATCGAGTATCTGTTGGCCTGCGCCTGTATGAAACTTGAGCCCGCGGAACATTGCCTTGCTCAGGTTCAGCAACTGTTAAAACAGGCCCAGGCGAAGGGAATGTTGAACATGGAAACTGAATTACAGTTGGCAATAGCACAACTGGCCGAGTCGAGCGGCGATCATGTTTTAGCGCAAAGAGCTTTCCATCGGGCACAGCTATTAGTCGAGCGCTGTCATTTGCATCAGGCCTTGCGAGAGTGGCAGTTACGCCGAGATACCAATATCGCATCGCAGGTGATGACGGATGGTAATTCGCCGTTTACGGAAGAAATGCATGAACTTGCGCTGAGTCGCCGTGAGCTTGAAGTGCTGCGGTTAATTGCCCAGGGAGCATCCAATCAGCAAATTGCCGAGCAACTTTATATTTCATTGCATACGGTGAAAACTCACGCCAGGAGAATCAATGGGAAACTAGGCGTAGAGCGCAGGACCCAAGCTGTGGCGAAGGCTAAGTCATTGGGGTTTCTATAGTTTTTGCAGTAAGTGAGCTGTTATTCAATTGTTAAAGTGAATATTTTTTGAAATCTATTGGCTGTTTTCGCCAGTCAAAAAAGAATCTACCTTGCGACGGTCTGAAGTGGCTGCTTTTCTGTAGCCTGGGTTAAGTCGACAAGGAGCTTTCATGAGCAAGATGTTCACAAGTCTGATGCGCGATTCGGAAGGTGAAAAGGTAACATGGGCTCAAGAATGGGAAAAGGCGACTATTGCGAAAAATAAACTTTTTGCCGTCGTTGATGGGGCCCCCAGCGTTAAACTGATTGTCAGGAAAATGCTGGAAAGCGAGTTGGTGCAGAGGCGCAAAAAAGTGGACATTGACAATGTCTATATTAATACGGGGAGCCTGAAGGCTGATGGCAAGCGGCGGCCCTCAGGGACGCTGAGCGAAGTGGTGCTCTACTGTCTGGATAATAATGTACAACCAAGCTATGTTGTGGGTGGGGATGGAATTTTTTATCTCGCCGACACGTTCAGTGATAAATTCAAAGTGCCAGAGTTCAGTATTCACGATGTTGAAAGTCTGGTGTTGAGCCTCTCCGGTAAACTCGAAAACAAGCTCCAGGAAGAACTGGCTGGGTATTGGGCGGCCGCCGCGAACGCCACTGCAGTTGAATCACCTTTATTGACCAATACACAAATTTTTCATCAGGCTTACGCCTCGGTATTGACAGCTGAGTTATCGCTTTCAGTCATGACCGGTTGAAATCGCCAGAATTTTGCTGGAACATTAATTTCCGAGTTGCAAAATAATCAAAATATGCAAGTCGTGCGTCACGCTATAGAGACTTGATTCAATCGGTTGTTCGCCGGCTTGAAGCGTACCGATTGGCCACTGTGGTTGAAGTCTGCAAGTCAAGTTGTTCAAAAACGTTACGCTGAGCTTGAAGAGTCGATGGAACGATACGACGTCATCTATAAAGCTGAATTTAATAAATGTCGCTGCGTGGTCAGACAGTGCGATGATCCCAAGTACTTTGTCACGGGAGGCCACCCGGTTATGGCTGAGCTGGATATTCGCCACTTGTCAGCGCTGTCCAAGACATTTCGTCCGGGTGATCGTTATACCGAAATGCTTAAGACGGTGTACTTGGATAAAGGCGATGCCGGCTACGCGTTCAAGCGTGCAGTGCATGCAAAAAAATCCGCTACCAAATGCATTGTAGCGCCGTCTCCGATTTCGTTGATGGCAGAATATCACCTGAAATATTAACTGCCCTTCAGCGTGTTATTGACAATTTAAAAGAAAGCGGTGGCTATCTTTCGATTGCCGATAATATTTCGGAAGGTGACGAGGGGTTGTACAAGTTCAATATCGGGCCGTTGGGTCTGATGGCGGCAAACGATCGTGCAGTGGAAGGCGTTTATATATTTCGTCTCAAGCTGGGCGCAGAGTTTTATGATTATCTCTACACGCCCGATGCTCCCGATCGGGCTACATTTCGTCCCGTTGGAGAGTTTATCCAGTCCATTCGTTTTCGGTACGGGCCGTTCAGGCATTATTACTCAGGTCGGATTTTGCTGGTGGATCAAGCGGTCATCAATGAATATTTTGAGCGCATTGTGGCCACTGTTGATAGTCAGCCTCCCGTTAAAACGCAAAATCGAGCCAAGTTGCCCGATCTCTATACCTTTCACGATGAGAGGGTGCGTCGTGTGTTGAGTGATATCGACGAGAGAACCACAAGTTTGAAAGAAGTGGTCGCTGGGCTGATTTACGATAACGTCATGAAAGTCGCGAACCTCATCAGCATGGTTGTGCCACCCATCGGTACGGTAGTGGTAGCTGTTCAGATGATGAAAAGTATCTATGACGCATCGCAAGCGGACAGGAGAGGAGATTACTCCGCCGCAGTGGGCCACCTCAAGGATACTGTGACCAGTCTGTTAACGCTGGGGAAAGCGGCAGCCGCCGGTGCGCCGGTCAAAGCCGTGACCAACGCTCAACGATCCTTTCTCAGTCTCTTCAAGGATGCGAGGACTGTTGCTGAATTCGTTACTCACGTTTCCGGACAGAAAGCACCTGATGAAATGCTGATCGGTTTTTTCAAGTCGTTACTTGAAAACTCCGAATCAGGCCGCAGTAAAACCACAGTGCGTTAAAACCCGCTGAACGGCAGCACGGCGGCTATACATTCGATAAATGTTTGGGGTCATACCCTAGTCGCCAACTCACGGCCCGCGTCGCAGCCAACAACCGCTGCGCCGCCGGGCCGTTTTCATCGGCGTGAAACAACGAGGTCGGACCGACAATGGTGACGACCGCTGCGACTTGGCCGACCGCGTTGAACACCGGCGCCGACAACGCATCCACGCCGGGCATCAGCAAACCGTGAACATGATGCAGGCCGCGCTCGCGGATCTGTTCGCACAGGGTTGTGTAAGTCTTTTCGTCTTTGAGCGGGTGATCGGCAACGGCGATTTCCTGCTCGCGCAGATCATCGGTTTCCCGATGCGGCAAAAACGCACTGAACACCAGCCCCGTCGAAGAACTCAGCAATGGCAACACCGAGCCCAGTTGCGTCACCACTGTTACGGCACGCACCGCCGGTTCGATGTGCACCACGGTTGCGCCCTGATTGCCCCACACCGCCAAAAAGCAGGTCTCGTTCAGTTCGTCGCGCAGTTCGGCCAACGGCAGGGCGGCGACTTTCAGCACGTCCATACTGTTGAGTGCGGCCAGCCCCACGCGCAAGGCTTCACGGCCGAGGCCGTAATGGTTGGTGGCGGCGTTTTGTTCGGCGAACCCCGAGGCGATCAACGCTTGTAAATAGCGATGCACCTTGCTCGCCGGCATCTGCACGTGTTCGGCCAGGCGCGACAACGAAGTGGACGGCGACAACTCGGCCAAGGCCTTGAGGATGTCGGTGCCGACTTCGGCGGAGCGGACTTTCTGTTTGCCGTTGCTGTCGCTGGTTTTTTCCATGGTGCGGCCGGGTTCCGATACGAATGGGCGTCTTTATAGCTTGACGCTGGATAGCGAGCAAATTACGTTATGCGTAATCGAATTACGATAATAACAACCCCGGCGTGCCGAAACCTCTGAGCCAGAGCGATGGGCCACTGCCGACTCCCTGTTCAGGAGGCTCCATGAACCTCGATTCAACCGCTCAGGCGCTGGCGTATCAGTCCGGTTTCGGCAACGAATTCAGCACTGAAGCGTTGCCCGGCGCGCTGCCCGTCGGCCAGAACTCCCCGCAAAAAGCCCCGTACGGCCTCTACACCGAATTGTTTTCCGGCACCGCGTTCACCATGACTCGCAGCGAAGCGCGGCGCACCTGGATGTACCGGATTCAGCCGTCGGCCAATCACCCGGCCTTCGTCAAACTGGAGCGGCAACTGGCCGGTGGGCCGTTGGGCGAAGTGACGCCCAATCGCCTGCGCTGGAATCCGCTGGAGATCCCGGCCGAGCCGACTGATTTCATCGATGGTCTGGTGAGCATGGTGGCCAACTCCGCCGCCGAAAAACCGTCCGGCATCAGCATTTACAACTACGCCGCCAATCGTTCGATGGAGCGCGTGTTTTTCAATGCCGACGGCGAACTGCTGCTGGTGCCGCAACTCGGCCGTCTGCGCATCGCCACCGAGCTGGGCGTGCTGGAAGTGGCGCCGCTGGAAATCGTCGTGCTGCCGCGCGGCTTGAAATTCCGCGTTGAACTGCTCGATCCGCAAGCACGCGGTTACGTCGCCGAGAACCACGGCGCGCCGCTGCGCCTGCCGGACCTGGGGCCGATCGGCAGCAACGGTCTGGCCAATCCGCGCGACTTCCTGACCCCGGTCGCCGCTTACGAAAACCTGCAGCGCCCAACCACGCTGGTGCAGAAATTCCTCGGTCAGTTGTGGGCCACCGAACTTAATCACTCGCCGCTGAACGTGGTCGCCTGGCACGGCAATAACGTGCCGTACAAATACGATCTGCGCCGTTTCAACACCATCGGCACGGTGAGTTTCGATCACCCAGATCCGTCGATCTTTACTGTACTGACCTCGCCGACCAGCGTGCATGGTCTGGCCAACCTCGACTTCGTGATCTTCCCGCCGCGCTGGATGGTTGCCGAGAATACCTTCCGGCCACCGTGGTTCCACCGCAACCTGATGAACGAATTCATGGGCCTGATCCAGGGCGAATACGACGCCAAGGCTGAAGGCTTCGTGCCCGGCGGCGCCTCGCTGCACAGCTGCATGAGCGCCCACGGCCCGGACGGCGAGACTTGCACCAAAGCGATCAACGCCGAGCTCAAACCGGCGAAAATCGACAACACCATGGCCTTCATGTTCGAGACCAGTCAGGTGCTGCGCCCAAGCCGCTTCGCCCTCGACTGCCCGCAACTGCAATCCACTTACGACGCCTGCTGGGCCACGCTGCCCGCCACGTTCGACCCGACCCGGAGATAACCCATGACGCAGAATTCCATCACCCGCAGCTGGGTCGCTTCAGCCAACGGTCACGCAGATTTCCCACTGCAGAACTTGCCGCTCGGTGTGTTCAGCATCGACGGTTCGGCGCCGCGCGCAGGTGTGGCGATTGGCGAACATATTTTTGATCTGCAAGTCGCGCTGGAAGCAGGGCTGTTCGACGGCGCCGCGCGCAGTGCCGTCGAAGCCATGCACGGTGGTCAGCTGAACGCGTTTTTTGAACTCGGTCGCGACGCTCGCGTTGCTTTGCGTGAGCGTTTGCTGGAACTGTTCAGCGAAGGCAGCACGCACCGTGGCAGCATCGAAGCGCAAGGTGCAAAACTGCTGCCACTGGCCGCCGATTGCCAACTGCATCTGCCGGCGCGCATCAGTGATTACACCGACTTCTACGTCGGCATCGAACACGCGCAAAACGTCGGCAAACTGTTCCGTCCGGATAACCCGCTGCTGCCGAACTACAAGCACGTGCCGATCGGTTATCACGGTCGCGCCTCGACCGTACGCGCCTCCGGCACCGACGTGCGTCGTCCTAAAGGTCAGACCTTGCCGGCCGGTCAGACTGAGCCGACCTTCGGCCCGTGCGCGCGACTGGATTACGAACTGGAACTGGGCATCTGGATCGGTCAGGGCAACGAGATGGGCGACTCGATCGCCATCGGCGATGCTGCTGATCACATCGCCGGTTTCTGCCTGCTCAACGACTGGTCGGCGCGCGATATCCAGGCGTGGGAATACCAGCCGCTGGGCCCGTTCCTGTCGAAGAGTTTCATCACCAGCGTGTCGCCTTGGGTGGTCACGGCGGAAGCGCTGGAGCCGTTCCGCACCGCACAACCGGCGCGCCCTGAAGGCGATCCGCAGCCGCTGCCGTACCTGTTCGACAAACGCGATCAGGACGGCGGTGCTTTCGACATCGAACTGGAAGTGCTGCTGCTCACCGAAGCCATGCGCGAACAGAACCTGCCAGCCCATCGCCTGACCCTGAGCAACACCCGTTACATGTACTGGACCGTCGCGCAAATGGTCGCGCACCACAGCGTCAACGGTTGTCAGTTGCAGGCCGGTGATCTGTTCGGTTCAGGCACTTTGTCCGGCCCGGAAAACGGTCAGTTCGGCAGCCTGCTGGAAATCACCGAGGGTGGTAAAAAACCGATCGAACTGGCCTCTGGCGAAGTGCGTAAATTCCTTGAGGACGGTGACGAAATCATCCTGCGCGCACGTTGTGCTCGTGATGGTTTTGCTTCGATCGGCTTCGGCGAGTGCCGCGGCAAAGTGTTGGCGGCGCGCTGACAGGAGCGGCTCATGGATCTCTACACCTACTACCGTTCGACCTCGTCGTACCGCGTGCGGATCGCGTTGGCATTGAAGGGCCTCGACTATCAGGCACTGCCGGTCAACCTGATCGCACCGGCCGGTGGCGAGCATCGGCAAGCGGCGTATCTGGCGATCAATCCACAGGGCCGGGTGCCGGCCTTGCGCACTGATGAAGGCGAGTTATTGATCCAGTCGCCGGCGATCATCGAGTACCTGGAGGAACGTTATCCACAGGTGCCGCTGTTGCCGGAAGACCTCGCGGCCCGCGCCCGTGTGCGCGGCGTGGCGGCGGTGATCGGCTGCGACGTGCATCCGCTGCACAACGTCAGCGTGCTCAATCGTCTGCGTCAGTTGGGGCATGACGAACCGCAGGTGGTGGAGTGGATCAGCCACTGGATCGGCCAAGGCTTGGCGACGGTGGAGGAGTTGATTGGCGACGAGGGCTTCTGTTTCGGCGAGTGGCCGTGTGTGGCGGATGTTTACCTGATTGCGCAGTTGTATGCGGCTGAGCGGTTTAACGTTTCGTTGGAGGCTTACCCAAAAATTCGCCGCGTTGCCGCGCTGGCAGCTGAACATCCAGCGTTCATCAAGGCCCATCCCGCGAATCAACCTGACACCCCGTAACTGATCACTGATAAACCTGTGGGAGCGGGCTTGCCCGCGATAGCGATCGTTCAGACTCAGTTGTATTGAATCTACCGCCGTCATCGCGGGCAAGCCCGCTCCCACAGGGGGCTCGGTTGATGCACCGAAAAATCATAAAAACAAAACAGGTACCTTGCGATGCACAACCAGATTGCCAGCTTCCGCGCGGCACTCGACGCCCGTCCTGTGTCCCGTTATCAGTGGATGCTCTTGATCCTGCTCGCCTTGCTGCTGGTCACCGACGGCTATGACGCCCAGGTGCTCGGCTACGTAGTGCCCGCGCTGGCGCAGGATTGGGGCCTGGAGAAATCTGCGTTCGGGCCCGTGTTCAGCGCCAACCTGCTCGGCCTGACCATAGGTTCTCTGGTGGTAACGCCATTGGCTGACCGTTTTGGCGTGCGACGGATTCTGCTCGCTTGTGTGCTGATCTACGCCAGCCTCACGGTACTGATGGTATTTGCCGACTCGTTGAACACGCTGATGGTCGCGCGTTTCATCTGCGGCATTGGCATGGGCGGCGCGATGCCCAGCGCGATGGCGCTGATGTCGGAATATTCGCCGCCACGCCTGCGCACTTTGATGGTGACGCTGGCGGCGTGCGGTTTTTCGTTCGGTGGGGCGGCGGGTGGTTTTGTTGCTGCCGGGTTCATCGACCAGTTCGGCTGGCAAGCGGTGTTCCTTGCGGGCGGCGTGACGCCATTGCTGCTGTTCCCGTTTCTCTGGTGGATGCTGCCGGAGTCGCTGCCGCGCTTGCTACGTGACGCGCCGCCGTATGCACGCCTGCGCAAAGTCAGCGCACGGATGTTGCCGGACTGGCAACCGCCGCTGGCGAGCGTCGAGCAGAACGAACGCGAGCAGGGCAGCAAACTGACCGTGGTCGAGTTATTCCGCAACGGCTACGCACGGCCCACCTTGCTGATCTGGGCGACGTTTTTTGTCAGCCTGATTCTGCTGTATTTCATGATCAGCTGGTTGCCGACGTTGTTGCTGGAAAGTGGCCTGAAGCTCAACGAAGCCAACCTGGTGACGTCGATGTTTCTGTTCGCCGGCACCCTCGGCGCGATTTGCATGGCCTGGTTCGCTGACCGTTTGAAGCGCAAGGTGCGGCTGTTGTCTGGCGTTTTGGCAGGGGCAGCGTTATGTACGATTCTGCTCGGACTCAATCACGACAACCCGCGTTATCTGGTGGCCTGCGTATTCGCGGCCGGTTTCTGCATCATCGGCGGGCAACTGACGCTGAATGCGTTCGCCAGTAACTTTTACCCGGCGCACGTGCGCGCCACAGGCACCGGTTGGGCGTTGGGCGTGGGACGTTTTGGTTCGATTCTCGGGCCGCTGTTCGGCAGCCTGTTGCTGGCGATGCACATTCCGGTGGAGCAGATTTTCTTCTTCTGCGCGATCCCGGCGGTGATTGCTGCGTTGCTGATTATTCAGGTGCGCTCGCCTGCCGAAACTGGTTCGGCGGCGGGTGTCGGGGCGTCGGTTAAATCCTGAAGATCGAACGATCGCAGCCTGCGGCAGCTCCTACAGGTGATCCCATGCAGGAGCTGCCGAAGGCTGCGATCTTTTGCTTTCAATGGACGACGGAATTAGGCGGCAAGTGGCTGAGCCGGTCTGTCAGCCGCAGACGCTGGATCGGGTCATCACTCAGCAACAATGCACGCTCCAGATCAAAGCGTTCGGCATTCGGGCAATCCAGCCGCTGATACAAACTGGCCCGCGCCAGATAATCAGCGGCAGCGGCATCGCCCAGTTCGAGTACCCGTTCAGCGTCGATCAGCGAGGCAATGAAGTCGTCATGCGTCAGGTGCAACTGGCGCAAGTTGCGCGACAGGCGCTGGAGCATCTGCACCGGCGTGGCGGTCAACAGGTGCTCGGCGTTGATTTTCATGTTCGGCCCGTATTGGCGCTGCAACAGTTCGCGACAATCATTCGGATACAGGCGTCGACCGCCGCAGGGATCGAGCAAGTGATCCGCGCCGGGTACGCGTAGTAAAAAGTGCCCGGGGAAATTGACGCCGACCAGTGGAATCTCCAGACCGCGTGCCAGCTCAAGGGCAATCAACGCCAGCGCCAAGGGCTGACCGCGCCGTGTCTGCAAGACTTTTGGCAGCAACGCTGCCTGCGGGCGCAGCGGCAAGAAGTCGTCCTGGGCGAATCCCAGTTCAATCATGCGCCGCAGCAGCGGCTGCGCCAGTTCGCTGACCGGTAGCATGGGCAAACCGTAGCTGACCTTTTGTTGCAGCTCTTTGAAATCGAGCAAGAGTGCGGCGGGATCGACGGCTTTATCGTGCTCGGCCGCGATCCACAGCGCGGCTTCGAACAGCGCGGGCGGTGAGCGGTGCAGACAGTCGAAAAAGCGTTGGCGCGGACTCATCGAAATCTCCGGGGAATGCCTCGTTTTAGCCCCGTCCGTGTCATTCGTCCAGTGCCTGGGTTCGTCGCGCAACGGTTATGCCGCAAAGCGCTTGTCGATACGGGCGCTTATTCCGGTGCGCTCCAGCAATTTTCAGGCGCAGGCCTATACTGGCGTTCTACAAGAAGTGATTCGGGAGCCCAACGATGTTTGCGCTCATGCAAAGCACTCGCCTGGAATCGCTGCACCTTAGCGTTGACCCGGTGTCCGGGTTGAAGGCGGTCATTGCCATCCACAACAGTCGCCTCGGGCCAGCCTTGGGCGGATGTCGTTACCTTGCCTACCCCAATGACGAATCGGCTGTCGAGGACGCCATTCGCCTCGCCCAGGGCATGAGCTACAAGGCTGCACTGGCGGGACTGGAGCAGGGCGGCGGCGTCGCCGTGATCGTGCGCCCGGTCCATGTGGAAAATCGAGGCGCATTGTTCGAAGCCTTTGGCCGTTGCATCGATCAGCTCGACGGTCGTTACATCACCGCCATCGACAGCGGTACCTCAGTGGCCGACATGGACTGCATCGCCCAGCAAACCCAGCACGTCACCAGCACCACCTCGGCGGGCGACCCGGCGCCGCATGCGGCGATGGGCGTGTTCACCGGTATCCGCGCGACAGCCATGGCCCGTTTGGGCAGCGACAACCTGGAAGGCCTGCGCGTAGCGATTCAGGGGCTGGGCAATGTCGGTTTTGCCTTGGCCGAGCAGCTGCACGCGGCGGGCGCCGAACTGCTGGTCAGCGACATCGACCACGGCAAGGTGCAACTGGCGATGGAACAGCTCAACGCCCACCCGATTGCCAACGATGCGCTGCTCAGCACGCCTTGCGACATTCTGGCGCCGTGTGGTCTGGGCGGGGTGTTGAACAGCCATAGCGTCACGCAGCTGCGTTGTTCGGCGGTGGCGGGGTCGGCGAATAATCAGCTCACGCACCTGGACGTCGCCGATCAACTGGAGCGGCGCGGAATTCTGTATGCGCCGGATTATGTGATCAATGCCGGTGGGCTGATTTATGTGTCGTTGAAACATCGTGGCGAAGAGTTGCCGACGATTACCGCTCATCTGTCGAAAATCAGTTCGCGGTTGACCGAGGTGTTTGCCCATGCGCAGGCGGAGAAGCGTTCGCCGGCGCGGGTGGCGGATGAGTTGGCGGAGAAAGTTTTGTATCGCTGAAACGCAAAAGATCGCAGCCTTCGGCAGCTCCTACATTTGGAATATTTATCCCTGTAGGAGCTGCCGAAGGCTCGGGCCGCGATCGGACGATCTTTTGATGTGGCGCTGATTACTTCGGCGCTTTTGCCGCTTTAGCAGGCTTGGCCGGCGCTTCAGCTGCTTCCACCACCTCAGCTTGTTCAGCAGCCTCGGCCGGAGCATTGAGCAGCTCGGACAATGCGTCTGGCTGGCTCTTGAACGCTCGGGCAAACACATCGCGGTTCTTCGCCATGTAGATCCCGGCTTCTTCCACTTGCTGTTCAGTCAGGGACGGAACGGCTTTTTGCAACACATCGGCCAGATATTCGGCCAGTTCGAGCATTTTGTCATGACGGTCAGCTTCGGCTTTATCCATGAACAAGCGCTCCAGATCTCGGCTGCTGCGGTATACCACTTCGACGGCCATTCACCACCTCACATGCCTTCACATTAAGTTGTCTTGACGACTACTGTATCCATATACAGCGAAAAGGATAAGCGAATCCCTGCGCCATGGGTAGTGGCTTTTTAATGTAGACCGGATTTCGGCTTTGCGAGGGGGTGTGCTGGGGACATCGCGAGCAGGCTCACACCTGCAGGAGCGGGGCGTGGTGCGACCAAACGCCACGGCGCGGGTTTGGCGGCGGCTCGCCATGATGGCGTGGCCTCTTTTCTGCATGAAAACCGTTACGTGCAGAAAACCGTCACGTCCAACACGCATCATCCGCTCGCATCGGGCTAAGGAACATCATCGTGAAAATAAACTGGGCCGAGAAACTGCGGCAAAACGTGCATCAACTGGCCGAGTCCCTGGGCAACCTGTTCGTCGAAACCTTCCACTATCTGGCGCTGTTTGCCATCGGTGCGGTGACGGCATACGCGGCGGTGATGGAATTTCTCGGGATGCTCGAGGAAGGCCACATCAAGATCGATGACATTCTGTTGCTGTTCATCTATCTCGAGTTGGGGGCGATGGTCGGGATTTACTTCAAGACCAATCACATGCCGGTGCGCTTCCTGATCTACGTGGCGATCACCGCGCTGACGCGCCTGCTGATCTCCAACGTTTCGCACCACAACCCACCGGACATGGGCATCATCTACCTGTGCGGCGGGATTCTGCTGCTGGCGTTGTCGATTCTGGTGGTGCGTTACGCCTCGTCACAATTTCCCTCGGTGAAGATCGAGAAACCGCAGCGCACCCTCGGTACAGGTTCCAGCGAACATCCTGAAGTGGAGAAGGGCGAGCTTTAAAGCCCGGCCGCTGGTCGGGGCTGGCCGTTGATACGTGGCGGTGGCGGGGTCAGCCCGTCGCCGCTGGTCATCGCTTCGAGAATCGCCATGGCGCTGTGGCCCTGTTCGATGGCGATACCGAATTGAATGCTTTGCACCAGCCGTTTGAGCCGCGCCGGATCGTTACGCTGTTCGGCACTGATCATGCGCTTGGCGACGATATGGCCGCTGTTGGACAGGGTCAGCATGATGCTGCCGTCCAGGCCCTGAATGCTCAGGTTGATCTGATAGTCCGGCGCAAAGGCATCGGTAATGATTTGAAAAGGGTTGTCCATGATGCGTCACCGCCTGATTGAACGTGCAGTTGTTGACCGGCCGTGATCGGGTTGGTTCGCCAAACCGGATCACCGGCCATTCCGTGTCCTGTCCTGGTTACTCACGTAGGAGCTGCCGAAGGCTGCGATCTTTTGATCTTCAATGTTTTGATTTCGGTCATGAAGGTCAAAAGATCGCAGCCTCGTTTCACTCGACAGCTCCTACAGGGGGAGTTTGCAAGGGCTGTGCCGGGAAAATTGTCGAACAATGAACACGGGCATAAAAAAGGCGAGCCGCTTGGCTCGCCTTTTTTTATGGCGCGTTTTCAGGGCAGAACCGAGTAGATGATCGCTGACAGTGCAATCAGGCCGATCAACACCACAAACACGTTGGATGCCTGGCCCGAATACTGGCGCAAGGCTGGTACACGGCGGATGGCGTACATCGGCATCAGGAACAACAGGCAGGCAATCACCGGCCCGCCGAGGGTTTCGATCATCCCCAGAATGCTTGGGTTGAAGGTCGCCACGGCCCAGCAGCTGAGGATCATGAACACGGCGGTCGCGCGATTCAGCCAGCTCGCCGACATCACCCGGCCACGGCTGCGCAGGCTTTTCACGATCATGCCCTGGAAGCCTTCGCTGGCGCCGATGTAGTGGCCGAGGAAGGATTTGGTGATCGCCACCAGCGCAATCAACGGCGCGGCGTAAGCGATGACCGGGGTCTGGAAGTGGTTGGCGAGGTACGACAGGATCGAAATGTTCTGCGCCTTCGCCGCTGCCAGATCCGCCGGCGACAACGCCAGCACACAGCTGAAGCAGAAGAACATCACCGTAACGACCATCATGCCGTGGGCCATGGCGAGGATGCCGCTGCTCTTGCGGTCGGCCTGCTCGCCGTAGCGCTGCTTCTGATCAACCGCGAACGCGGAGATGATCGGCGAATGGTTGAACGAGAACACCATCACCGGGATCGCCAGCCACATGGTTTTGAAGAACACCGACATCGGCATCGCTTCCTGAGCGCTGGCGAAGAACGCGCCGTTCCAGTTCGGGATCAGGCTAAGAGCAAGCAGCAACAAGGCTGCGACAAACGGATAAACCAGCACGCTCATGGCTTTGACGATCACCGTCTGGCCGCAGCGGACAATCGCCATCAGACCGAGGATCAGCGCCAGCGAGAGGATCGCCCGTGGTGGTGGGGCGATGTGCAACTGGTGTTCGAGGAAGCTGCTCAGGGTGTTGGTCAGCGCCACGCTGTACACCAGCAGGATCGGGAAGATCGCAAAGAAATACAGCAGCGTGATCAGCTTGCCGGCGCCGACGCCGAAGTGTTCTTCCACCACTTCGGTGATGTTCCCGGAACGCCCGGACAAGACGAAACGGGTCAAGCCCCGGTGGGCAAAGAAGGTCATCGGGAAGGCCAGTACCGCCAGAATCAGCAACGGCCAGAAACCGCCGACACCGGCGTTGATTGGCAGGAACAACGTACCGGCACCGATGGCCGTGCCGTACAGGCCCAGCATCCAGGTGGTGTCGGGTTTGCTCCAGCCCTTGTGGGCCGTTTCTGTTTTGCTTGTGCGCTCTACAGCGGGATTTTCGGCAGCAGGTGTACGTACATCGGTCATCGGTATCGCCTCGTTATTATTCTTGCTCGGGCTCACGGTTGGCAGACCGTCGAATGCGGTCTGCCGGGGCGGTCAGGGAATGCGCCTCAGCACTCCACCCAGCTCACGGCCAGGCCACCCCGTGAAGTCTCTTTGTATTTGTCATGCATGTCGGCGCCGGTATCGCGCATGGTGCGGATCACCCGGTCGAGGGAAATGAAGTGGTTGCCGTCGCCGCGCAGGGCCATTTGCGTGGCGTTGATCGCCTTCACGGCGGCGATCGCATTGCGCTCAATGCACGGCACCTGCACCAGGCCGCCGACCGGGTCGCAGGTCAGGCCGAGGTTGTGTTCCAGGCCAATTTCGGCGGCGTTTTCCAGTTGCTCCGGGGTCGCGCCGAGCACATCGGCAAGGCCGGCTGCGGCCATGGCGCACGCCGAACCGACTTCGCCCTGGCAACCCACTTCGGCGCCGGAGATCGAGGCATTTTTCTTACAGAGAATGCCGACGGCGGCCGCACCGAGGAAGAAGGCGACCACGTCATCGTCAGACGCGTCCGGATTGAATTTCATGTAGTAGTGCAGAACCGCCGGGATGATCCCGGCTGCACCATTGGTCGGCGCGGTGACCATGCGCCCGCCGGCAGCGTTCTCTTCGTTGACGGCGAGGGCGAACAGGTTTACCCATTCCATCGCCGACAGTGTTGAACTGATCACGTTCGGCTTGCCTATTTCCAACAGGCTGCGGTGCAATTTCGCCGCACGGCGCGGCACATTCAGACCGCCGGGCAGGATGCCTTCATGGCGCAGGCCTTGTTCGACGCACTCGCGCATCACCGACCAGATGTGCAGCAGGCCCTGGCGGATTTCGGCGTCGCTACGCCAGGCGCGTTCGTTTGCCATCATCAGTTCGGACACGCGCAGGTTGTTCTTCTTGCACAGTGATAGCAGTTCGGCTGCGCTGGAAAAGTCGTACGGCAACACCACGTCGCCAGCGGGGGCCACACCGGACTCGGCTTCGGCCGCTTCGATGATGAAACCGCCGCCCACCGAGTAGTACGTCTGCTTGAACAGCTCGGCCGTTTCGCCAAAGGCTGTCAGCGATATGGCGTTGGGGTGGTAGGGCAGGCTCTCGTCGAGCAGCAGGAGATCGCGCTGCCAGTTGAAGGCAATTTCTCTTTGCCCGGCGAGGGACAGTTGGCCTGTCTCGCGCAATTGCTGAATGCGCGGATCGATGGTCGACGGATCGATGCTGTCCGGCCATTCGCCCATCAGGCCCATGACGGTTGCGCGGTCGGTGGCGTGACCGACGCCGGTGGCCGACAACGAGCCGTACAGGCGGATCTCTACACGGCGCACATCGTTGAGCAAACACTGGTCGATCAACGCCTGCGCGAAGGTCGCAGCCGCCCGCATCGGGCCGACGGTGTGGGAGCTGGACGGGCCGATGCCGACTTTGAATAGATCGAAAACACTGATAGCCATGCTAAACCCTTACAAGCAATGGAGTGGGAATCGCTGCCATTTTTTGTAGGACAAGCGCAATGTCGGCGATACTGCCTACCTCAGTCCTACGTGACTAACGAAACTTCCTAAGTAAGCCTTTAGCAGGACTAAACCATGAGTCGTCAATTGCATGCGCAGACCTACGTCTGGCTGCAGGTGTTTTCCTGTGCCGCGCGGCATCTGTCGTTCACCCGTTGTGCCGAAGAGCTGCACATCACCCCCGGCGCGGTCAGCCAGCAAATTCGCCAACTGGAGGAACGCCTGGGATTTCGCCTGTTTCATCGGCGGGCGCGCGGTGTGGAACTGAGTGCAGAAGGGCAGCGGCTGGCCATTACCGTCAATGAGGCGTATGGCAGCATCGACGCGGAATTGCGTCGGCTCGACGCCGGGATGATCAGCGGGATCTTGCGTGTGCGCTCGATTCCGTCGTTTCTCAGCAAGTGGCTGACGCCGCGCCTGCCACGTTTGCAACAGCGCTATCCGGACATTCAGCTACGGCTGGTCGCCGAAGACAGCAGCGTGCCGTTGCACGAGGGTGACTTTGATCTGGCGATCGATCTGAACGACGGTAGTTACCCGGGGCTGTTATCCACAGCCTTGCTCGACGAGCAGATTTTCCCGGTGTGTGCGCCGAGCCTGTTGCGCGGGCGACCGCCGCTGCACGGGCCGGCGGATCTGGTGCATTTTCCGTTGCTGCACGACATCACCGCCTGGCGCGGCAGTTATGAATACGCGGAGTGGGAGTTTTATTTGAATGCGATCGGTTTTGAGGGCGCCGACGTACGGCGCGGGCACACCTTCAACCGCAATCACCTGACCATTGAAGCGGCGATTGCCGGCATGGGCGTGGCGATTGCCCGGCGCACATTGCTTAACGATGAGCTGGAACGCGGCACGCTGATTGTGCCGTTCGGCCTGTCGGTGCCCAACCATAAACGTTACGTGTTGCTGTACGCGCCAGGGGCGTTGAGCCATCCGGGCGTGCGTGCGGTGCATGATTGGCTGGTGGAAGAGGCGGGGATATTTCGCAGTCTGCACCCGTTGAACGACGGGCAATTGTGAGCAAATTTTGCAGGATGACGGGGCGACCCAACTCCCGACCTTACCAGCGCTTTGCTCGGTTGTCCGGCTTTTTTTGCGAATGAATATTTATCTTTTTTCAGGGGTTGAAATGTTCGCCGGTCGGGCCGATTGTTGTAACCAAGGGGTCAGGAAATTCAATTCAAGGCCCCTCGCGAGCTAGCTGAAATAAGGGATGAACTATGCAAATCCAAGTCAACAGCGATAACCATATTCAAAGTAGTCAACGACTGGAGGAGTGGGTACGTACAACCATTGAGAGCACGCTCGAACGTTATGAAGAAGACCTGACCCGTGTCGAAGTCCACCTGAGCGACGAGAACGGTGACAAACCAGGTCCGCATGACATGCGCTGCCAACTGGAAGCGCGGCCAAAAGGCCATCAACCGATTTCCGTGACCCATAAAGCCGATTCGCTGGAACAGGCGATCGACGGCGCTGCCGAAAAACTCGAGCATGCTTTGGAGCACCTCTTCGGCAAACTGCGAGGTAAACCACGCGCCGCTGTAGTGCCATTCAGTGGCAAGGCCAACGACAAGCTGTTGGCGGAAGAGTTTGATGAGAATGAACAGGCAGCGATCAACAGTTGATGGCGCTGATTTTATAAGCCACCCGATGAGAACGGGCCTGCGAAAGCAGGCCCGTTTTTGTTTGGGTGTGGATGATTTCTGGGTAAGACTTGAGATTGCCCCCTCACCCCAGCCCTCTCCCCGAGGGAGAGGGAGCCGACCAAGGTGTCTGGTGATGTGCATCGACCTGAAAGAAGGCGTCGATTATGGCTTCAGCAAAGCAATTTCAGGTCGACGGAAATCATGAGCATCTCCCGGTGAGTCCCCTCTCCCTCTGGGAGAGGGTTAGGGTGAGGGCAATCTTCGAACTGACGCAATTCGTAGGATCTGCTCCAGCACGTCATCCATCTGCTGAAGTATTTCCAGGTTGCTGAAACGTACGACCTGAATGCTTCGCTGGTACAGATGGTTTGTTCGGCGCTGGTCGTACATCAATCCCGGCTTTTCATAGTGCTGCCCACCATCCAGTTCAATCGCCAACTTCAATTCAGCACAGTAAAAATCCAGCACATAAGGCGGGCAGGGAAACTGTCGACGAAATTTCAGATTGGCGATTTGCCGTGAGCGAAGCTTTTGCCAGAGCAGGTGTTCACAGTCGGTTTGCTTGGCGCGTAGCTGGCGGGAGAATTGGACGAGGGTGGGGCGAGTTTGCATGCTTCACGATCCTTGTGAAGTTGATTTGAAGTTTTACTGTAGACCATGACCTGCTGACCCTCACCCCAGCCCTCTCCGGGAGGGAGAGGGGGCCGACCGAAGTGTCTCGCGGGGTACATCGACCTGAAAAACCGAGTCGATTATGTATTCGGCAAAGCCGCTACAGGTCTAGTCGATTATGTATTCGGCAAAGCAGCTTCAGGTTCAAACGATTATGGATTGCGCACTGCACGTTCAGGTCGACGGAGATCATGAGCATCCCCCAATCAGTCCCCTCTCCCTCCGGGAGAGGGTTAGGGTGAGGGGCTCTTCAATCCTCAGAACGCTACCGAAGTCTGCACATAGACCGTCCGCGGTTCCCCCACATATTTACCCTTGTTGTTGTCATCAAACGAGCGCGTGAAGTACTGCGTGTTGAAGATGTTCTTCACCCCCACCGCCACGTTCAGATCCGCCAACTGCGGCCCGAAGTCATACCCCGCGCGGCTACTGAAAAGCATGTAACCCGGAATCTTGCCGGTACTGCCGTCGGCGCTTTCTTGCGAGGTGTTGGCGTTATCAGCGAACTGATCGCTCTGGAAACTGCTGTCCAGATTCAACTTCCACGCCCCTTCGGTGTAACCCACGCCGATCGTGCCTTTGTGCTTCGAGGCGAACGGCACCCGATTACCTTTGTTCGGCCCGTCTTCACGAATGGTCGCGTCAACGAAGGCGTAAGTCGCGTAGACATCGAAACCTGCCAGCGCCGGGCTCAAGTCATCCAGCGCGTAATTGACGCTGGTCTCAATGCCCTGATGACGGGTTTCGCCACGGGCGATCACCGAATCGTTGGTCTGGTTGCTTTCGTACTGATTGTCGAAGTTGATCAGGAACGCGCCAATTTCCGCGCGCAACGCGCCATTGTCATAGCGGGTGCCAAGTTCCCAGGTACGGGCCTTTTCCGGTTTCACTTCGCCGCTGCTGACGCGGTTGGGCATCTGGCTGTACTGCACGCTGCCGAACGAACCTTCGGTGTTGGCGTACAGGTTCCAGCTGTCGGTCAGGTGATAAAGCACATTCAACGCCGGCAGCGCGGTGTTGTAGTCGCCCTTGTATTTGACGTTGGTCAGGTTGTTGGTCTGCTGCGACTCGATCATCTCGTAGCGCACGCCCGGGGTTATGGTCCATTTGCCGATGTCGATGCGGTCGTCGACGAAGAACGCATTGGCCTCTGTGCCGCCACGGGTGTCGCGGTCATTGCGGCTGTTGGTGGTCGGGTATTCGTTGCTGGCGATCGGCGTGCGATAGCGCAGTTCGTGGCCCGCTTCGTTGATGTAACGATAACCGACGCCGACTTCATGGCTGCTCGGGCCGAGGTCGAAGCCCTGGGCGAAACGGGTTTCCAGACCACGCACCCAATACTCGCGCGGCGACAGCGAGAGGAACGTGCCCTGATCGAGATAACCGCTACGCAGGGTCTTGGTGAAGAAGGTATTGGCGGTGAATTCGCGGCGATCTTCCTGGTAGCGATAGCCGAAGTTGAACATCGTGCGACGGCCCCAGAACTGATCTTTCGGACGCGTCGACTGATACGGATCGGCATCGTAATCGGCGACGTTCAGACCGCCGGGCATGTCGGCCTTGCCTTCGTAATATTGGGCCATGGCGTTGAAGCTGTTGGCCTCGTCGAGCTGATATTTGCCCTTGAGAATCAGGTCGTCGATTTCGGTGTCGCTGTGTTCGCGCCAGTCACCGCCACGGGTGCCGGAATACAGCAGCGCGCCGCCGAGGCCATTGGCATTGGTGCCACCGGCCAGCAGGTTGGCGCTGGTCTTGAAGCCATCATGGCTCGACGAAGGGCTGGTTTCAGTCTGGAAGCCGCCCTTGACGGTTGGCTCGTCAGGAATCGCGCGGGTCACGAAGTTGACCACGCCGCCGACGTTCTGCGGGCCGTAGCGCACAGCACCGCCGCCGCGAACCACGTCCACGGCATCCATGTTGCCCATGCTGATCGGGGCGAACGACAATTGCGGCTGACCGTACGGCGCGAACGGCACCGGGATGCCGTCCATCAACACGGTCGAGCGTGCAGCCAGGCGTGGGTTCAGACCACGGATGCCGAAGTTCAGCGCCATGTCATGGCTGCCAGTGCCGTTGTTTTCCGGGGCGTTGACGCCGGGGATGCGGTTGAGCACATCGCGCGCTTGAGTCGCGCCCTGACGTTCGAACTCTTCGCGGCGGATCACATCGCGAGCGCCCGGATGTTCGAAGACGTTGACCTGTTCGGCTTCACCGAGCCAGTCGCCGACGACTTTCGAGGTGTCCAGTTCCAGTGCGGCATCGGCCACCGGTTGCAGGCTGAAGGCGTTATTGCCTTCGGCGCGTGCTTGCAGACCGGTGCCTTCGAGCAAAGCGTTCAAACCTTGCTCGGGCGTGTAACTGCCTTCCAGGCCACGGCTTTGCACACCGCTGGTGACTTGCGAACCGAAAGAGATCAGCACACCCGCTTCACGGCCAAACTGGTTGAGGGCGTTTTCCAGCGACGACGGTGCGATGTGATAAGCCTTGGTGTCGGCCGCCATCGCGGCGGGCAGGGCGCTGAAGCTCAGGCTGGCGCCGAGGACGAGGTTGCGCAGGGTGCGGGCCAGTGGCGTGAGGCGGGTGGGGTGCATGGTGGGTGATCCTGAGAAGGTGGAATCAAGGGGGCTTTCCTTCTCTGTCACGCCAGATCTGAAAAACGGCTCATTTATTTTTCAAGGATCAAAAGATCGCAGCCTGCGGCAGCTCCTACATCTGGAATGCATATCTCCTGTAGGAGCTGCCGAAGGCTGCGATCCTTTGATCTTGTTCCTTACACCCGCGCCTCAACGGTCACCCAATAGCGGGTAAAACGCCTCACCTTCACCGGCAAACTGATTTCCAACAGATCAAGAATCCGCTCACTGTCGTCCAGCGGGTACGTCCCGGAGATCAACAAATCAGCAACCTTCCTGTCGCAATTAAGCTGCCCACGACGATAGCGACCGAGTTCATCGAGAAAATCCCCCAAGCGCATATGCGCCGCCACCAACATGCCGTCCACCCACGCTCCACTGTTGGCATCCAGCGCTTTCGCTTCACCAACAGACGTCGAGGTAAAACTCAGTTGCCGTGCCACTGGCAGCAGCATCGGTGCACGCCCATCGGCGCTTAGTTCGACCCGACCTTCAAACAGTGCAACCTGCGTGCGATCGGCAAATTGCCGCACATTGAGCCGTGCTCCCTGAGTCCTCAGCATCCCCTGCGCCGTGCGCACCTCGAACGCTTGCGTGGTGGTCAGGAGGATTTCGCCTTCGAGCAGCCGAATCAATCGTTGATCGATACGCACATCGGCCGCGCTGGCGGTGTTGAGCTGCAACTGATCGGCGCTGCCCAACGAAATTTTCCGCCGCTGACCCACCGGGCTGCGGTAATCGGCAAGCAACGACGGCAGCGGATTATGTTCGCGCATGCCCCAGGTGGCGGCCGAACCCGCGCCGAGAATCAGCAGCAGTTTCAGTGCGTGACGTCGACTCGCGGACTTCGGCGCGTTCAACGCCGCATGCGCCAATGGCGAAGACACACCGCGCAGTCGCTGGTTGACCCGCTGAATGTGTTCCCACGCCCGACGGTGTTCGCTGTGCGCATCCAGCCACTGTTGCATCGCCCTCTGCTGGTGCGGACTCAGTGCGCCTTGCTGCAGTTCCATCAGCCAGTGCACCGCTTGTTCGGCGACCTGCGAGGAGAAATCCGGCGCGCGGTTCATAGGGCGAAATAGCAGCGCATCGCCGCCTTGTTCAGATGACGTTTGACCGTGGCCACGGAGATGCCGAGTTCAGTGGCGATCTGTGGATACGTCAGGCCATCGACCTGCGCGAGCAAAAAGGCGCGTTTGACCTGACGCGGCAAGCCATCGAGCAGCTCATCCAGTTCTATCAGGGTTTGCAGGATGATGGCTTTGTGTTCTTCCGACGGCGCGACCATTTCCGGCATTTGCGCGAGCGTGTCGAGGTAGGCGCGCTCCAGGTCCTGACGGCGGTAGTGATTGAACACTATCCGCTTGGCGAGGGTGGTGAGAAAGGCGCGCGGTTCGATGATCACCGGCGGCTCGCGCGCGGTCAGTACCTTGATAAAAGTGTCTTGCGCCAGATCCGCCGCGCTGTCCGGGCAGCCGAGCTTGCGCCGCAGCCAGCCGGTAAGCCAGCTGTGATGGGCCTGATAAAGCGATTCGACGCAATGGACGGACGACAACGGTATTACTCCGGGCGCTGTGATGACGCGGTAGAGAGCATGCGTTAGAGAACAAGAACTGTTCGCATTGTAGAGGCTGGTTATACTTCCCGGCAATCAGATGCTTTTGCATATGAGAATATTTATCATTAATATTGCTCGCCTATTGGTTCGGCTTGTCGGCCGGACGTTTTCGTTTCAGGGTCGAAACATGAAAGCCAAACTCGCCGCACTCCCCATGTCCTATCGTCTGGCCGTCACCTCACGGGTGCTGGCCGCGGTGTTTGGCGGTTATCTGGTCGCGGCGCTGGCCAGTGTCACACTGACGATGTGGTTGCCATTGAGCCGTGCCGAAGCCGTGGTGACCGGCATGACCGTTTCGTTTCTGGTCTATCTGGTGGCTGTGCTCTGGTGCTTCGCCTGCCGCACCGCATGGTCGGCGTGGGTCGGTCTGCTGGTGCCGAGCGTGATTCTGGCGACCATCTCCGGCGCCGCGCGCGGGTTGGGTTTTGCATGAAAGAGGGCTTTCGCCAGGCGATGGCCTGGTTGCACACCTGGACCGGACTGGTGTTCGGCTGGCTGCTGTTCGCGATTTTTCTGACCGGCACCCTGGCCTATTTCAACGACGAAACCACGCATTGGATGCAGCCGGAAATCCCGGCGCGGCCGATCAATGCCGAAACAAGCCTGAGCCTGGCGCAAGATTATCTGCAGCAACATGCGGCCGGCGCTTCGCGCTGGTTGATCGACTTGCCCGATGCTCGTGACCCCGGCCTCACCGTGCGCTGGCAACAGGCGCCCGCGCAACCCGGCGTACGCGGACGTTTCGAATCGAAAACCCTCGACGCCCAGACCGGCGCCGAAGTGCAGGGCCGCGAAAGCATGGGCGGCGAGTTCTTCTACCGTTTCCACTTCCAGTTGCAGATGCCTTATCCGTGGGGGCGCTGGCTGGCGACGATCGCCGCGATGGTGATGTTTGTCGCGCTGATCACCGGGATCATCACCCACAAGAAAATCTTCAAGGACTTCTTCACCTTCCGTCCACGCAAAGGCCAGCGCTCGTGGCTTGACGGGCATAACGCGGTGGGCGTGCTGGTGTTGCCGTTTCACCTGATGATCACTTACAGCAGCCTGGTGATTTTCATGTCGATGGTCATGCCGGCGAGCATCCTTGCTTCGTACGGCAGCGACGTGAGCAAGTTTTACGATGAAGTGTTCCCGGCCTCCACTACCCCGGAACGCGCCAACATTCCTCAGGCGTTGGCGCCCATGGCACCGCTGTTGGCCAAGGCCAGTGAGCAATGGTCAGGCGGCCATACGGCGCGACTGTCGGTGAACAATCCGGGCGACGCCAATACGACGGTGGTGCTGTCGCGTGCCAGCGACCGCGTAGTGCATGATTTCGGTCGTGCGGTGACCTTCAATGGCGTCAGCGGGCAGATGCTCGGCAGCACGCCGGATCAGCCGATGGCCATGGCCGTCGGCGGCGCGTTCTACGGTTTGCACATGGGCCACTTCGCCGGCCCGGTCTTGCGTTGGCTGTACTTCATCTGCGGGCTGGCCGGCACCGCGATGATCGGCACCGGGCTGGTGATCTGGCTCGGCAAGCGTCAACTCAAACATGCCAAAAGCGGCGTGATGTCATTCGAGCTGCGCTTGGTGGAGGTGCTGAACATCGCCAGCATGGCCGGGCTGGTGTCGGCGGTGGCGGTGTTTTTCCTGGCCAATCGTCTGCTGCCGACAGGTCTCGCCGGGCGTGCGGACTGGGAAGTGAATGCGTTCTTTATCGCATGGGGTCTGAGCGTGATACACGCGCTTTTGCGTCCGGGTCGCAAGGCCTGGGTCGAGCAACTCGCGTGCGGCGCGTTGCTGTTTACGGCCGTGCCGGTGATCAATGCGCTGACCACGCCGTGGAATCTCGCGGCGACCCTGACGCAGGGCGATTGGACTCTCGCCGGTTTTGATCTGACCTGCCTCGCCACCGGCGTGTTTCTGGCGTGGGCCGCATGGAAAATGCAGCGTGCCGGCAGCACCGTCAACGTGAAAAAAACCCGTCGTGAAAAGGCTCGGCCGATCACCCTTGAGCAGGGAGCGAACTGATGCTGTTGGCGCTGCTGCTGTGTTACGCAGGGTTCACCGCGTTGTGTCTGTCGATGCCGCGACACCACGATGAACTGCTCGGCCACAAACCTTCGGCCTTGCGTCGTCAGGGGCTGAAAATCGCTGGCTGGTTGTTGCTGTGTTTGTCGTTGTGGGCGGCGGTGACCGTGAACGGTTGGAGTTTTGGTCTGGTCGACTGGTTCGCCGTGCTGATGCTTAGCGCATTGACCCTGGTGTTGCTGCTGCCTTATCGCCCGCGTCTGGCGTTGGCACTGGCCGGGCTGAGTCTGCTGGCCAGCCCGGTTGCTGCATGGGCGCAGTGCTGACGTGCTGATCGGTGTCCCTCCGGAATCGCGCGACGACGAACCGCGCGGCGCACGTGCGCATTTTCTCCAGGTGTTCCTGTCACAGCGTTCGCAAATGGAGGCGCTGGTGAACCGGCGTGTCGGCTGCCGGGCGACAGCAGCGGATCTGGTGCAGGATCTGTTTCTGCGCTTCTGGCGCCGGCCGTTGGTGCAGGTTGAAGAACTCAGCACCTATCTTTTGCGCTGCGCCGGCAACATCGCCATCGACCATTTGCGCAGCGAAGGCACGCGTACGCGGGTCAACGAAGGCTGGCAACCGGATGAGCCGGACAGCCACTGCAGCGAACCACAAGCCGCGCTTGAAGCGGGCAATGATCTGCGCCATGTCGAAGCCGCGTTGCGCGCGCTGCCCGAGCGCACTCGGCAGATCTTCTTGCTCAATCGCATCCACGGTCGCAAGTACGCAGACATCGCCAAGGCGATGGGCCTGTCCCAAAGTGCCGTGGAAAAACATATGATGCGCGCCCTCGAGGCCTGCAAGGCCAGCCTGCGCGAACCCGCGCCACGCACGCCAGGGAAAGCACCGTGACTCACATCGACCGCGTCAGCCCGACGCCCGCTCAGGAACAGGCTGCCTTCGCCTGGCTGAGCCTGTTGCACGATCGACCGAGTGCTGGCGATCAACTGATTTTCAGCCAATGGCTGCGCGCCGACCCGGCGCATGCCGAGGCCTATGCGCAGGCCCAGGTTGTCTGGGAATTGAGCGAAGGCCCGGCGCAAACCCTGGCCGCTGAAGATGACGTGGCGTTGCAGGGTTACCTCAAGGCAATGGACCGACCGCGTGGTACGCAGTTGAAACGCTGGTCGGCCGCGCTGGCGCTGGCCGCATGCCTGCTGCTGATGGTCAGCCTCGGTACGGGCTGGCAACCGCAGCGCTGGGTCGATGATCTGGGCGCCGATTATGTTTCCGCGCCCGGCGAAATCCGCACGCTGACCCTCGCCGATCAATCGCAAGTGACCCTCGATGCCGACAGCGCGATTGCCGTGGATTTCAGCCGTGGCGAGCGCCATGTGCAGATGCGTCGCGGCGGCGGTTTTTTCAGCGTGACGCACACCGGCGATCCGTTTGTGGTGGCGGCTGATCAAGGTGAAGCGCGGGTGCTCGGGACGCAATTCGAAGTGCGTCTGCAGCCGCATGGCGCGCAAGTCACGGTATTGTCAGGACGCGTTGGCGTGAAGGCGGATCATCTTGGCGAACAGCAGATTCTCACGGCGGGGCAGCAAGTCGCTTATGCCGACGGTACAGCGCAAAAAGTCCATGCAGTGGACAGCGAGGCGCAACTGGCCTGGCGGCAGGGCTGGCTGACTTACTACAAGTCGACATTGGCGGAGGTGGTGGAGGATTTGCGCCGGTATTACCCGGGGCGGATTGTGCTGCTCAATGATGAACTGGCGGCGCGCAAGGTCAGTGGCAGTTTTCCGAGCAAGGATCCGCAGGCTGTTCTGAATTCTCTGCAAGGGGTGTTGGGGTTTGAGCAGCATCAGGTGTTTGGGCATTTGATTATTTTGCGTTGAGGCGACGTCAAAAGATCGCAGCCTGCGGCAGCTCCTACAGGGAACGCATTCCAATGTAGGAGCTGCCGAAGGCTGCGATCTTTTGATCTTGAAAAAATATTTTCAAATCGTGATGAGGTAAACCCGAACGCCATCCGTGTAGTGACTGAAACTGCGAGTCATTCGCATCCGTTGCGGTTCTACACAGGTCATTGAGCAATGAAGTCCAGGGCAAAATCGGGTTCGGTCAAACAGTGGTTAAGCGTGTCGGCATTGAGTTTTTCGGCTTTGGCATTGTTGCCGATGAGCATCGCCCTGGCCGCTGAAACTGTCAGCAGCCAAGCGCAAAAACAGTTCAATTTCGCCTTGGCCGCCAAACCGCTGCCGCAAGCCCTCAGCGACTTCAGCCGCGTCACCGGGCAAAGCGTGGTCTATACCGATGAAGCGCCGTACGGTCTCACCGCGCCGGCGGTCAGCGGCCAGATGAGTGCGGAACAGGCGCTGCAGAAGTTGCTCACAGGTTCCGGTCTGAACTTTCGCCGCATCGACAGCCACACCCTGGCGCTGGAACCCAAACCGACAGAAGGCGCACTGAACCTCGGCGCCACCACCATCACCTCGCTGCGCGACGAATCGACGAGCTACCAGCCGCCGCCAACCAGTTCGGTGATGCGCTCGTCGGCCTCGCTGCAGGAAGTCCCGCAGACCGTCAACGTCATCCCGACGCAGGTCATCCGCGATCAGGCACCGCGCAATCTCGACGACGCACTGGCCAACGTCAGCGGCATCACCCAAGGCAACACCTTGGGCAGCACGCAGGACTCGGTGATGACCCGCGGTTTCGGCGACAACCGTAACGGCTCGATCATGCGCGACGGCATGCCGATCGTGCAGGGCCGTGGCATGAACGCTACCGTGGATCGCGTCGAAGTGCTCAAGGGCCCGGCCTCGTTGCTCTACGGGATTCAAGACCCCGGCGGCGTGGTCAACATGGTCAGCAAGAAACCCGAACTGACGCCATACAACGCGCTGACCCTGCGCGGTTCGACCTACGGCGACGGCAAGAATGGCAGCGGCGGCAGCTTCGACAGCACCGGCGCACTGGGCGATTCCGGGCTGGCCTATCGCATGGTGCTCGACCACGAAGACGAAGATTACTGGCGCAATTTCGGCACCCACCGCGAAACCCTGATTGCCCCGTCGCTGGCCTGGTTCGGTGAAAGCACCAAGCTGTTGTTCGCCTACGAGCATCGCGAATTTCTCACGCCGTTCGACCGTGGCACCTTGATCGATCCGCGCACCAATCATCCGCTGGACATCTCGCGCAACGAGCGTCTCGATGAGCCGTTCAACAACATGGAAGGGCGTTCTGATCTCTACCATTTCGAAGCCGACCACGAACTCAACGACGACTGGAAAGCCCATTTCGGCTACAGCTGGAACCGCGAGACCTACGACGCCAGTCAGGTGCGCGTAACTGCCATCGACACCAAAAAAGGCACGCTGACCCGCAGCATGGACGGCACGCAAAACGCGATCAGCACTGACCGTTTCACCACCGCCAGTCTCGAGGGCAAAGTCAATGTGCTGGGCATGCAGCATGACCTGGTGTTCGGCGTCGACGACGAGTACCGCAAGATCTATCGCGCTGACCTGATTCGCCAGAAAAGCCTGAGCACCTTCAGCTACGTCAATCCGGTGTATGGCCGTGAAGTCGAAGGCACCACGGTCAGTGCCGCCGACAGCGCGCAGACCGATGAACTGCGCAGCGATTCGGTGTTCATGCAGGACTCGATTCACCTCACCGATCAATGGATTCTGGTCGCCGGCGGGCGCTTTCAGGAGTACGACCAGTACGCCGGCAAAGGCGTGCCGTTCAAGGCCAACACCGACAGCAACGGGCAGAAGTGGGTGCCGCGCGCCGGCCTGGTGTATCGCTACACCGACGCCCTGTCGTTCTACGGCAGCTACACCGAATCGTTCAAACCCAACTCGACCATCGCCCCGCTGAGCGGTAGCAGCACCGTGCTCGACGGCAGCATCGCGCCGGAAGAAGCCAAGTCGTGGGAGCTGGGTGCGCGTCTGGATATGCCGGGCCGCATCACCGGTAACATCGCCTTGTTCGACATCAAGAAACGCAACGTGCTGGTGGCCAACGCCGAGGGCCCGACGACGATTTACAGTGCGGCCGGCGAGGTGCGCTCGCGCGGTCTGGAACTGGACCTGACCGGGCAACTGAGCGAGCACTGGAGCATGATCGGCAGCTACGCCTACACCGACGCCGAAGTTACCGAGGACCCGGACTACAAAGGCAAACGCCTGCAAAACGTGGCGAAGAACACCGGCTCGTTGTCGGCGGTGTATGACTTCGGCAGCGTGATCGGCGGCGATCAATTGCGCGTTGGCGCCGGGGCGCGGTATGTCGGTGAGCGGGCGGGTAACGCGGTGAATGATTTCGATCTGCCGAGCTACACCGTGGCTGATGCGTTTGCTACCTACGACACCAAGGTTGAAGGGCAGAAGGTCAAGTTTCAGCTCAACGTGAAGAACCTGTTTGATCGCACTTACTACACCTCGGCGGCGAGCCGGTTCTTTGTGTCGATGGGCGATTCGCGGCAGATCTCGCTGTCCAGCACCCTGGAGTTCTGAGTCGCAACCGCGTCATCGTTCATCGCTGGCAAGCCAGCTCCCACAGGTTCTTGGTCGAACACAAACTTTGCGAACGACTGAATAATTTGTGGGAGCTGGCTTGCCAGCGATGAGGCCCTGATAGGCATCAAGAATTCCGCTCTACCGCAAAAACGCCTGCCGATACTCGCCTGGTGTCCCACCCAACACCTGCTTGAAACGGTTGGTGAAATGGCTCGCACTGGCAAACCCGCACGCCAGCGCAATCTCTCCCAACGGTAACGAAGTGCTGCGCAACAATTCCCGCGCGCGACTCAAACGTCTTGCCAGCAGGTACTGGTGCGGCGGCAGGCCGAAGCTCACGCGGAACATCCGCGCAAAGTGGTATTCCGACAAGGCACACAATCCCGCCAATTGCCCGAGGCTGATCGGCTCGGCCAGCTGACTGTCGATGAACTCCACCAACTGCCGGCGTTGATGCGCTGCCAGCCCACCCTTCAGACGCAGACCCTGACGCGCGCCGACCTGGCTGAGCAAGGTGTGGCTGATCAGTTCATGCGCCAGGCTGCTGGTCAGCAAGCGTTCGGCGGGCTCTTCCCAGTTCAGGGTCAGCAAATGCCGAAAGCGCTGCGCCTGCTGCGGGTCTTCGAGAAAGGTCTGTTCGCGCAACTGCATTTCCCGTGGCTCGCGATCAAGCAAGGTGACGCAACCAAGGGCAAATTGTTCAGGGCTGAAATACAGGTGCGCCAGACGGATATCGCCATTGATGACCCAACCGGACTGGTGATCAGCCGGCAGGATGCACAGTTTGTCCGGCCCGCCCTTGTTGCCTGGCTGGCCGCGACGAAACGTGCCCGTACCGCCATCGATGTAGCACGAGAGGGTGTGATGGCTCGGCGCTTCGTATTCCTGGGCGTCGTGGTGGTTGGTCCACAAGGCTGCCGACAAGCCGTCACCGAGCTCGGCGCTGTGCACAAGGCGTGCATTCGGCGAACGGTTAAGCGCTTGAAAGACTTGCAGGGTATCGATGGCGGCCATGATCGGTTCTCTTCAACGCCTTGCATCCTACTCCGTAGACGCCGCGCTGCCAGCCCGCCGCCAGACAAAAGCGCAAGAATCTGCAAGCGCGCCGACGCTGGGTACATCACGCTCAATCCCTATCCAACGCAAAACCTGTGGCGAGGGAGCTTGCTCCCGCATGAGTGCGCAGCGCTCACAACAATGTGTAGGCAGCCAGATTCTTGGGGCCGCTTCGCAGCCCAGCGCGAGCAAGCTCGCTCGCCACAGAAAAGCGTTCGGCATTATCTCCAGGAGCTCGCACCATGAATCTGTCGTTGTATTTGCTGACCGTGCTGATCTGGGGCACCACCTGGATTGCCTTGAAATGGCAACTGGGCGTGGTCGCGATTCCGGTGTCGATTGTCTATCGCTTCGGTCTCGCCGCACTGGTGCTGTTCGTGTTGCTGTTGCTCAGTCGTCGACTGCAGCCGATGAATCGTCGGGGCCATCTGATTTGCGTGGCGCAGGGGTTGTGCCTGTTCTGTGTGAACTTCATGTGCTTTTTGACCGCCAGCCAATGGATCCCCAGCGGTCTGGTCGCGGTGGTGTTCTCAACCGCAACGCTGTGGAACGCGTTGAATGCACGGGTGTTCTTTGGCCAGCGCATTGCGCGCAATGTGCTGATGGGCGGTGCGCTGGGGCTGTTTGGCTTGGGCATGTTGTTCTGGCCTGAGTTGGCCGGGCATCAGGCCAGTCCACAAACCCTTCTGGGGCTGGGTTTGGCACTGTGCGGCACCTTGTGTTTCTCGGCGGGCAACATGCTTTCGAGCCTGCAACAAAAGGCCGGGCTCAAACCACTGACCACCAATGCCTGGGGCATGGCGTACGGCGCGGCGATGTTGTCGGTGTGGTGTCTGGTCAAAGGCATCCCGTTCGACATGGACTGGTCACCGCGTTACGTCGGTGCGCTGCTGTATCTGGTGATTCCGGGGTCGGTCATCGGCTTCACTGCTTATCTGACGCTGGTCGGGCGTATGGGCCCGGAGCGGGCGGCTTACTGCACGGTGTTGTTCCCGGTGGTGGCGCTGAACGTCTCGGCGTTTGCCGAAGGTTATCAATGGACAGCGCCGGCGCTGGTGGGCCTGGTGTTAGTGATGCTGGGTAATGTACTGGTGTTTCGTAAGCCGAAAAGAGTGGTGGTGCCGGTTCAGGGAAAGTTGGCTTGAAATAAACGAGTGCTGAACTTCAGTGCTCGACTTTCAAGGTGATGTAAATCATCACCGGAAACATGAAATCAACAATATGCCGTGCCCAGTCTTTGGCATTCCATGATTGCGAACTGTCCATGTCAAACCACTCCACTCCCACGGTTTGCAGGCAGACGTAATAAATGAAGATTGCCGCAAGTATGCCCATGATCGAGAACTTTTTTGCCTCGTGGAATACCTCGGCGGGTGCGTTGATATGGCGCAGCAACTGATAAGTGCCAATCAGGCAAAGCACGGTATAGGTGACTTCCAGGGTGATGATGAACCAGTAGATCCGGTGATGAATCATCGGCGTCTCAATGGCTCGATACTTGATGTTTTCACTGGCCGTGGTGGTGTCCATGCTCAGGATGTGACCCACGTAGGTGTAGTTTGCATCGTAGTCGGTGAAGTTGTGTATTAACACCAGCAGGCCAAAGAAGCTGATGTAAGCCATCAGAATCACTTTGCTGTAGCGGATCAGTTTGTCGGTATTCAGGATGTTCACGGCTTTAGCTCTCCATAGCGCTTGTCGATCATTCGGCAGCCGGGCAGAGCTTATAATGCTGTTGTTTGATTTTGTCTGTTGTTCGATTTCAAGTTATGTATGGCGATAACGAACGGGCAAGTACGATGTCGCACTTGCCCGTGCTCTTTTATCCGCGCCAGACTTGCGGGTTCACCAAGTCCTGCGGGCGCTCGCCGAGCAGGGCGCTGCGCAGGTTGGCGAGGGCGCGGTTGGCCATGGCTTCGCGGGTTTCATTCGTGGCCGAGCCGATGTGCGGCAGGGTCACGGCGTTTTTCAGTTGGAACAGTGGCGATTCGGCCAGCGGTTCTTTTTCGTAGACGTCCAGACCGGCGCCGCGAATGCGGTTGTTTTGCAGGGCTTCGATCAGGGCGGGTTCGTCGACGACCGGGCCACGGGAGATGTTGACCAGGATGGCGCTTGGTTTCATCAGGGCCAGTTCGCGGTGGCTGATGAGGTGGCGGGTTTTTTCGCTGAGAGGCAACACCAGGCAGACGAAATCGGCTTCGGCCAGCAGTTGGTCGAGGCTGCGAAATTGGGCGCCGAGTTGTTGTTCGAGTTCGGTCTTGCGGCTGTTGCCGCTGTAGATGATCGGCATGTTGAAGCCGAGGTGGCCACGGCGGGCGATGGCGGCGCCAATGTTGCCCATGCCGACGATGCCGAGGGTTTTGCCGTGTACGTCAGAGCCGAACAGCGGGGCGCCGACGCTGGCTTGCCATTGGCCGGCCTTGGTCCAGGCGTCGAGTTCGGCGACGCGGCGGGCGCTGCTCATGATCAGGGCGAAGGCGAGGTCCGCAGTGCTTTCGGTGAGGACGTCGGGGGTGTTGGTGAGCATGATGCCGCGTTGGTTGAAGTAGTCGAGGTCGTAGTTGTCGTAGCCGACGGAGACGCTGGAGACGACTTCAAGTTTGGTCGCGGTTTCGAGTTGGGCCTGACCGAGTTTGCGGCCGACGCCGATGAGGCCGTGGGCGTGGGGCAGGGCTTCGTTGAATTGGGCGTTGATGTCGCCGGTTTTTGGGTTGGGGACGATGACGTCGAACTCTTGTTGCAGGCGTTCGATCATTGGCGGGGTGATGCGGCTGAAGGCCAGGACGGTTTTTTTCATTGGTTTTGGCTCGTTGTCGGGCTTGATGCCAAGCACGCTAACATTTTTGCCTTGGGGGTGTCTTGGCGGCCTTTGGGCCGACCATGTTCTTGGGGTTTTGGGTGTATATCCGTTTTTTTGTGATGGCGGATTGAGGTTTCGCCCTTACGGCGAGTCACCTTTTCCAAACGCCGAAAAGGTAACCGAAAAGGCTTTGCTCCTGCGTTCGGCCCGCTCGCTGGGGCTCGGGGTTCCTTCGC
>NZ_RWIL01000168.1:0-43631 GCF_009764635.1 Pseudomonas sp. PB103
TTTGATCTTTGTATTTTAAAAACCAAGATCAAAAGATCGCAGCCTTCGGCAGCTCCTACTGTGTGTGATGGAAAATTCAGGCAAAAAAAAGCGCCCCGAAGGGCGCTTTTTTCGTTTCGCGTAACGCTTAGCGCTTCAGCGAAGCCGGCAGGTGCGGCTGGATCGCCGTCAGAACTGCCTTGAAGCATTTGGTGTTGCCGGCAACGATGTGGCCTTTTTCAAGGAAATCGTGACCGCCGGTGAAGTCGCTCACCAGGCCGCCGGCTTCTTGAATCAGCAAGGCGCCTGCAGCCATGTCCCACTCGGACAGGCCCGACTCCCAGAATGCATCGAAACGACCGGCAGCTACGTAAGCCAGGTCCAGGCTCGCCGAACCGGCGCGGCGGATGCCGGCAGTCTGGCCAACCAGAGCGCGGAACATGCCCAGATAGTTTTCCAGGTTGTCCATTTGATCGTCACGGAACGGGAAGCCAGTGCCCAGCAGCGCGCCGTCGAGGCTAGTGCGACCGCTGACGCGCAGACGACGACCGTTCAGTTGAGCGCCGCGACCGCGGCTGGCGGTAAATTCTTCCTGGCGAACCGGATCCAGAACCACTGCGTGTTCCAGGCGACCACGGTATTTGCAGGCGATGCTGACAGCGAAGTGAGGAATGCCGCGCAGGAAGTTGGTGGTGCCGTCCAGCGGATCGATGATCCACAGGTACTCTTCGCCTTCGATGCCGGTACCGGCGTGCATGCCAGTTTCTTCACCGCGGATGGAGTGGTTCGGGTAAGCCTTGCGCAGCGCGTCGATGATTTTCTGTTCAGCGGCGCGATCGACCTCGGATACATAATCCTTGGCGTCTTTTTCGTCGACCTTGATGGTATCCAGGCGCTCGATGGAGCGGAAGATCAGTTCACTGGCGCTGCGGGCGGCGCGCAGCGCGATATTCAGCATGGGCTGCATGGATGTGTCACCTAAGGTTGTTAAAGAAAGCCGCGCATTCTATCAGAACTTTTCTTCAGGTGAAGGACGCTGTTCGCTTTCATAGCTTAACGGTAGGCTGTTCTGTAAGATTTGCACCCCTTTCCTGTCTCCGAGAGCGCCTCCCTTGCTGCAGAACATTCGTGTTGTCCTGGTCAATACCAGCCACCCCGGCAATATCGGTGGGGCCGCGCGCGCCATGAAAAACATGGGTCTGTCGCGATTGGTGCTGGTCGAACCGCGCCTGTTTCCGCACCACGAGGCCGATGCTCGCGCCTCCGGTGCCGGTGACATCCTTGAAAGCGCGCAAGTCGTCGCCACCCTGGAAGATGCCTTGGTCGGTTGCAATCTGGTGCTCGGTACCAGTGCCCGTGATCGCCGCATTCCCTGGCCACTGCTGGATCCGCGCGAATGCGGCACCAAAGTGGTCGAGGAAGCCGGGCAGGGCGCCGAAATCGCCTTGGTGTTCGGTCGTGAAGACTCCGGCCTGACCAATGATGAGCTGCAGCGATGTCACTTTCACGTGCACATCCCCTCCGACCCTGAGTTCAGTTCGCTGAACCTCGGCGCGGCGGTGCAGGTGTTGAGCTACGAAGTGCGCATGGCCTGGCTGGCCGCGCAAGGTCAGCCGAGCAAGGTCGAGAAAGAAGAAGTGGCTTCGGTGAAAAGCGCCGAGCTGGCGACCATGGATGAGCTGGAGCGCTTTTATGAGCATCTGGAGCAAACGCTGGTCGCGATCGAATTCCTCGATCCGGAAAAACCACGGCACTTGATGGCGCGCCTGCGCCGGTTGTACGGACGCAGCTCGGTCAGCCGGGCGGAAATGAATATTTTGCGTGGCATCCTCACGGAAACCCAAAAAGCGGCCCGTGGTGAGCTTCTAAAGCGGAAGGACTAAACAATGTTTGAGCGTTTGCGTGAAGATATCCAGAGCGTGTTCCATCGAGACCCGGCGGCGCGTAACGCTTTTGAAGTCCTGACCTGCTACCCCGGCATGCATGCGATCTGGATCCATCGCTTGGCCGGCATGCTGTGGCGCAACGAGCTGAAATGGCTGGCGCGGCTGGTGTCGAACTTCGGTCGCTGGTTGACCGGGATCGAAATTCATCCTGGGGCCAAAGTCGGTCGACGCTTCTTTATTGACCACGGCATGGGCATCGTCATCGGTGAAACCGCCGAGATCGGTGATGACGTGACCATCTATCAGGGCGTGACCCTGGGTGGCACCAGTTGGAACAAAGGCAAGCGCCACCCGACGCTGGGTGACGGTGTTGTCGTGGGGGCGGGCGCCAAGGTGCTCGGCCCATTCACCGTCGGTGCGGGTGCCAAGGTTGGCTCCAACGCCGTGGTGACCAAAGAAGTGCCGCCGGGCGCCACTGTTGTGGGGATTCCGGGGCGGATCATCGTCAAATCCGACGAAGAGCAGGACGCCAAGCGCAAGGCCATGGCCGAGAAGATCGGTTTTGATGCCTACGGCGTCAGCGAAGACATGCCCGACCCGGTGGCGCGCGCCATCGGTCAGTTGCTCGATCATCTGCAAGCAGTGGACGGGCGGCTGGAAGGCATGTGCGGCGCGTTGAAGGATCTGGGCAGCAATTACTGTGCGAAAGATCTGCCTGAGCTGCGCGAAGAAGACTTCGCCTGCGTCAAAGGCAAAGACGAATCCAAAGCCAGCTAGCTCCCCTGTGTAGGAGCTGCCGAAGGCTGCGATCTTTTGACTTTGCTTTCCATAAGATCAAAAGATCGCAGCCTGCGGCAGCTCCTACAGAGGCTTGCGCCGGCCGGTGTGCCATTAGGCCGCAGACCCTGCTATCATTCGCGCGCTCTTTTGCGGGTAATCCTGACTAAAGTACTAGGTCTTAAAGTTGACTTAAATACTCGGGAATTGCATACTCGCCCCATTCTGAACTCCGTGGTAACTGTCCATGCGACTGACTACAAAAGGCCGATACGCCGTGACCGCCATGCTTGACCTGGCGTTGCACGCGCAGCACGGGCCCGTGTCCCTGGCCGATATCTCCGAGCGCCAAGGCATCTCCCTGTCCTACCTCGAACAGCTGTTCGCCAAGCTGCGCCGCAGCAACCTGGTTTCCAGTGTTCGCGGCCCGGGTGGTGGCTACCAGTTGTCCCGCGACATGCAGGGCATCCAGGTCGCCCAAGTGATCGATGCGGTAAACGAATCGGTTGATGCCACCAAATGCCAGGGCCAGGGCGATTGCCATTCCGGCGACACGTGCCTGACTCATCATCTGTGGTGCGATTTGAGCCTGCAGATTCACGAATTTCTAAGTGGTATCAGCTTGGCTGATCTTGTGACTCGCCGTGAGGTGCAAGAAGTAGCCCAGCGTCAGGACCAGCGCCGTTGCAACAGCAAGGCGCCACGCCTGGACAAGATTGAAGCGTCCGCCGTCGAATGACAGCCGAAGAGCTAGCGGTACGCCAGCCCTGATTTAGGAGATAGTCCATGAAATTGCCGATTTACCTTGATTACTCTGCGACCACCCCGGTCGATCCGCGCGTTGCGCAAAAAATGAGTGAATGCCTGCTGGTTGACGGAAACTTCGGTAACCCGGCGTCCCGTTCCCACGTATTCGGCTGGAAAGCTGAGGAGTCCGTCGAAAACGCCCGTCGTCAGGTGGCCGATCTGGTCAATGCTGATCCGCGCGAAATCGTCTGGACCTCCGGTGCCACTGAGTCCGACAACCTGGCAATCAAGGGTGCGGCACATTTCTATGGCTCCAAGGGCAAGCACCTGATCACCTCGAAGATTGAGCACAAGGCTGTCCTCGACACCATGCGCCAACTGGAGCGTGAAGGTTTCGAAGTGACCTACCTCGAGCCAACTGAAGACGGTCTGATCACCCCGGCCATGATTGAAGCGGCACTGCGCGAAGACACCATCCTGGTCTCCGTGATGCACGTGAACAACGAAATCGGCACCGTCAACGACATCGCCGCGATCGGCGAAATGCTCCGCGCCAAGGGCATTCTGTTCCACGTCGACGCCGCTCAGTCCACTGGCAAGGTCGAGATCGACCTGCAGAAACTGAAAGTCGACATGATGTCGTTCTCCGCCCACAAAACCTACGGCCCTAAAGGCATCGGCGCACTGTACGTCAGCCGCAAGCCGCGTGTGCGCATCGAAGCGACCATGCACGGCGGCGGTCACGAGCGTGGCATGCGTTCCGGCACCCTGGCGACTCACCAGATCGTCGGCATGGGCGAAGCGTTCCGTGTGGCCAAAGAAGACATGGCTGCCGAAAACGTCCGTATCAAAGCCTTGAGCGATCGCTTCTACAAGCAGGTCGAGCATCTGGAAGAGCTGTACGTCAACGGCAGCCTGACCGCCCGCGTTCCGCACAACCTGAACCTGAGCTTCAACTACGTTGAAGGCGAGTCGCTGATCATGGCGCTCAAGGATCTGGCGGTATCGTCCGGTTCGGCGTGCACCTCGGCGTCGCTCGAGCCTTCGTACGTACTGCGCGCCCTGGGCCGCAACGACGAACTGGCACACAGCTCGATCCGCTTCACCTTCGGCCGTTTCACCACCGAAGAAGAAATCGACTACGCCGCGCAGAAAGTCTGCGAGGCCGTTACCAAGCTGCGCGCTTTGTCGCCGCTGTGGGACATGTACAAAGACGGCGTCGATATCTCGAAAATCGAGTGGGCGGCACACTAAATATAGAAGCCGCCGGATACAGATCCTGTAGCGACGCGGCGGTTTACGCAGCGCAGTTGCAGGGTCTGAAGAGCGGCCCTGATGAGTGAGGATTAAGAATCATGGCTTACAGCGAAAAGGTCATCGACCACTACGAAAACCCGCGCAACGTCGGCAAGATGAACGCGGAAGATCCTGATGTCGGCACCGGCATGGTCGGCGCTCCGGCATGCGGCGACGTAATGCGTCTGCAAATCAAGGTCAACGAAGCCGGCATCATCGAAGATGCCAAATTCAAGACCTACGGCTGCGGTTCCGCTATCGCTTCCAGCTCCCTCGCCACCGAGTGGATGAAGGGCAAGACCCTGGACGAAGCCGAAACCATCAAGAACACTCAGCTGGCCGAAGAACTGGCCCTGCCGCCAGTGAAAATTCACTGCTCGGTACTGGCTGAAGACGCTATCAAAGCGGCTGTTCGCGATTACAAGCAGAAGAAAGGCTTGATCTGACTTTCTGGATTTGGCGACGAGTAAGGAGTCACCGATGGCTATCAGCATGACAGAAGCGGCTGCTCGACACGTGCGGCGCTCCCTCGACGGGCGCGGCAAAGGTGAAGGGATTCGTCTGGGTGTTCGCACCACAGGCTGTTCCGGTCTTGCCTACGTGCTGGAGTTTGTCGACGAGGTGGTTGCAGAGGATCAGGTGTTCGAAAGTCACGGCGAAAAAGTGATCATCGACCCGAAAAGCCTGGCCTACCTGGACGGCACCGAGCTCGACTTCGTCAAGGAAGGGTTGAACGAAGGCTTCAAGTTCAACAACCCCAACGTACGCGGTGAATGTGGCTGCGGCGAAAGCTTCAACATCTGAGGCTTGTCGTGGGTATTCCTTGTCATTTCGCTTTATTCGAGCTGCAACCGAGTTTCCGTCTGGATCTCGAGCAGTTGGCCACGCGCTACCGTGAGTTGGCGCGCGGCGTTCATCCTGACCGCTTTGCCGACGCTTCCGAGCGTGAGCAGCGGACGGCACTTGAGCAGTCTGCTCGGCTCAACGACGCCTATCAGACGCTCAAGAGTCCGGCCCAGCGCGCACGCTACCTGCTGACCATCAGCGGGCATGAAGTGCCGATGGAAGTCACTGTCCATGATCCCGAGTTTCTTCTGCAGCAGATGCAATGGCGCGAAGAGCTTGAAGACCTCCAGGACAGTGCCGACCTCGACGGTGTCGCGGTGTTCAAGCGTCGCTTGAAAGTGGCTCAGGAAGAACTCAACGAAAGCTTCGCAGCCTGTTGGGATGATGCAGCGCAACGCGAACAGGCCGAACGCCTGATGCGGCGCATGCAGTTCCTCGACAAGCTCACCTACGAAGTGCGCCAGTTAGAAGAGCGCCTCGACGATTAACCCAGTGCCGCTCCGGTCGCACGCCTGATATACAGATAAGTCCTGATCACGATGGCCCTACTGCAGATCGCCGAACCCGGCCAAAGTCCTCAACCGCACCAGCGTCGTCTGGCTGTGGGGATCGACTTGGGCACTACCAATTCGCTGGTCGCTGCGTTGCGCAGTGGTCTTTCCGAACCGTTGGCCGACGCAAACGGGCAGGTCATCCTGCCGTCCGCTGTGCGTTACCACGCCGATCACGTCGAAGTCGGCGAGTCGGCGAAGCTGGCCGCCGCGTCCGATCCTTTGAACACTGTGCTGTCGGTCAAGCGCTTGATGGGTCGTGGTCTGTCCGACGTCAAGCAATTGGGCGACCAGTTGCCGTACCGCTTTGTCGGTGGCGAATCGCACATGCCGTTCATCGACACCGTGCAAGGCCCGAAAAGCCCGGTCGAAGTCTCCGCCGATATTCTCAAGGTTTTGCGTCAGCGCGCTGAAGCGACCTTGGGTGGCGAACTGGTTGGCGCGGTGATCACCGTTCCGGCTTACTTCGATGATGCTCAGCGTCAAGCCACCAAAGATGCGGCCAAACTCGCCGGTCTGAACGTGCTGCGTCTGCTCAACGAGCCGACTGCGGCCGCTGTGGCGTACGGTCTGGATCAGCATGCCGAAGGCCTGGTTGCCATTTATGACCTGGGCGGCGGTACTTTCGATATTTCGATTCTGCGTCTGACTGGCGGTGTTTTTGAAGTGTTGGCCACTGGCGGCGACAGCGCGCTGGGCGGCGATGACTTCGATCACGCGATTGCCGGCTGGATCATCGAGAGCGCCGGGCTGTCCGCCGATCTCGATCCGGGCGCACAACGTAATCTGCTGCAAACCGCTTGCGCGGCCAAAGAAGCCCTGACCGACTCGGCCAGTGTTGAAGTGGCTTACGGCGACTGGAAAGCACCGCTGACCCGCGAAGCCTTTGATGCGCTGATCGAGCCAATGGTCGCGCGCAGCCTGAAAGCCTGCCGCCGCGCTGTTCGCGACTCCGGCATCGAGCTGGAAGATGTGCACGCCGTGGTCATGGTCGGCGGTTCGACTCGCGTGCCGCGTGTTCGCGAAGCCGTTGCCGAAGCCTTCGGTCGTCAGCCTTTGACCGAAATCGATCCGGATCAAGTGGTGGCCATTGGTGCCGCGATCCAGGCCGATACCCTGGCGGGCAACAAGCGCGATGGCGGCGAACTGCTGCTGCTCGACGTGATTCCGCTGTCCCTGGGGCTGGAAACCATGGGCGGCCTGATGGAGAAGGTGATTCCGCGCAACACCACCATCCCTGTCGCTCGCGCACAAGATTTCACTACGTACAAAGATGGCCAGTCGGCCATGGCGATCCACGTGTTGCAGGGTGAGCGCGAGCTGATCAGTGACTGCCGTTCGCTGGCGCGTTTCGAACTGCGTGGCATTCCAGCGATGGTGGCCGGTGCAGCGAAAATTCGCGTGACCTTCCAGGTCGATGCCGACGGTCTGCTCAGCGTGTCTGCCCGTGAGTTGGGTTCGGGCGTTGAGGCGAGCATTCAGGTCAAGCCGTCTTACGGTCTGACCGATGGCGAAATCGCCAAAATGCTCAAGGATTCGTTCCAGCACGCCAATGACGACAAGGTCGCCCGCGTTCTGCGCGAGCAGCAAGTCGATGCCCAACGCCTGATCGAAGCGGTGCAGGGCGCTCTGGAGGCTGATGGCGAGCGTTTGCTCGACGCCGAAGAGCGCATGGTCATCGATCTGCAGTTGCAGGAACTGGCCGAACTGATGAAAGGTACCGATGGTTACGCCATCGAGCAGCAGACCAAGCGTCTGTCGCAAGTGACCGATGCTTTTGCTGCCCGCCGCATGGATCTGACGGTGAAAGCCGCTCTGTCGGGGCGCAATCTGAATGAAATCGAGGATATCTGATGCCGCAGGTCATTTTTCTGCCCCACGAGAAGTTCTGCCCTGAAGGCATGGTGGTCGAGGCTGCGCCCGGCACATCGATTCTCGAGCTGGCCCACGAACACCACATCGAGATGGAAAGCGCCTGCGGCGGCGTCTGCGCTTGCACCACCTGCCACTGCATCATCCGCGAGGGTTTCGACTCGATGGTAGAGGCTGACGAGCTGGAAGAAGACTTCCTCGATCGTGCATGGGGCCTGGAAGCGCAATCGCGTCTGGCCTGTCAGGCTATCGTTGGTGAAGAAGACATCACCGTCGAAATTCCGAAATATTCGCTTAACCATGCGGCTGAAGCGCCGCACTGACTGGTAAGACTGTCATGAGCTACGGTTGGAATGATGTTCAACGTATTGCAGAAGAACTGGCCGAGGCCCATGCCGGCGTCGATCCATATTCTGTAGGTTTTGTCCGTTTGCAGCAGATGATCCTTGATTTGCCTGACTTCGATGGCACTTCTGGCCGTGTCGGCGAGAAGGTGCTGGAAGCGGTTCAGGAGCTCTGGGCCAAGGAATTGGACTGATCGTCTCGCAGGTTAGGCAATACCCAAGAACCCGCGTATAATTCGCGGGTTTAATTTTTCGCAAATTACCGTTTCTGGAGTTACACCATGGCTGTTCAACGCACTTTCTCCATCATCAAGCCTGACGCTGTTGCAAAAAACGTCATCGGCGAAATCACCACCCGTTTCGAAAAAGCCGGCCTGCGCGTTGTAGCTTCGAAACTGAAGCAACTGTCCAAAGCTGAAGCTGAAGGCTTCTACGCTGAGCACAGCGCTCGTGGTTTCTTCGGCGACCTGGTTGCTTTCATGATCTCCGGTCCTGTTGTTGTTCAGGTTCTGGAAGGCGAAAACGCTATCGCTCTGAACCGTGAGCTGATGGGCGCTACCAACCCTAAAGAAGCTGCTGCCGGCACCATCCGCGCTGATTTCGCTGATTCCATCGACGCCAACGCTGTTCACGGTTCGGATTCCGAAGCCGCAGCTGCTCGTGAAATCTCGTACTTCTTCGCAGCTACTGAAGTAACCACTCGCTAAGCATTGGCTTAAGAGTGAAGGTGAATCCATGACTACATCGACTGTAAAAACCAACCTGCTGGGTCTGACTCAACAGGAAATGGAAAAATTCTTCGACTCAATCGGGGAGAAGCGTTTCCGTGCCGGTCAGGTAATGAAATGGATTCACCACTTTGGTGTCGATGATTTCGACGCCATGACGAACGTCAGCAAGGCCTTGCGCGACAAGCTCAAGGTTATTGCTGAAGTCCGTGGTCCGGAAGTGGTCAGCGAGGACATCTCCACCGACGGCACCCGTAAGTGGGTGGTGCGTGTGGCGTCCGGCAGCTGCGTCGAGACCGTGTACATTCCCCAGGGCAAACGCGGCACTCTGTGCGTTTCGTCCCAGGCAGGCTGTGCCCTGGATTGCAGTTTCTGCTCCACCGGCAAGCAAGGCTTCAATAGCAACCTCACCGCCGCCGAAGTCATCGGTCAGGTGTGGATTGCCAACAAATCTTTCGGCAGTGTCCCGGCAACCGTCGACCGTGCCATCACCAACGTGGTGATGATGGGCATGGGTGAGCCGCTGCTGAACTTCGACAACGTCGTCGCCGCCATGCATCTGATGATGGATGACCTCGGCTACGGGATCTCCAAGCGCCGCGTGACCCTGTCCACCTCGGGCGTGGTGCCGATGATCGATGAGCTGGCCAAGCACATCGACGTCTCCCTGGCGTTGTCCCTGCACGCACCGAATGACGCATTGCGTAACCAATTGGTGCCGATCAACAAGAAATATCCGCTTAAGATGCTGCTCGAGTCGTGCCAGCGCTACATGTCGTCCCTGGGCGAAAAACGCGTGCTGACCATCGAGTACACCTTGCTCAAAGACATCAACGACAAGGTTGAACACGCCGTCGAGATGGTCGAGTTGCTGAAAAACATTCCGTGCAAGATCAACCTGATTCCGTTCAACCCGTTCCCGCACTCCGGGTACGAGCGTCCGAGCAACAACGCGATCCGTCGTTTCCAGGATCAGTTGCATCAGGCTGGTTTCAACGTCACTGTCCGCACCACCCGTGGTGAAGACATCGACGCCGCATGTGGTCAATTGGTAGGGCAGGTGCTGGATCGCACCCGTCGCAGCGAACGTTACATCGCCGTGCGTGAGTTGAGCGCCGACAGCGATCTGGCACAGAACGCCGCGAACACTAACTAAGAGAGGATCTCTATGTCCCTGCGCTTTGCGCTGCTGTTGCTGTTGGCCAGCCTGTGTGCTGGTTGTGTCCTGTCGGGTGATTACAACCCGATGAAGACCAGCAAGGGCCGCGATGAAGCGCGGGCTGCCTACGTGCAGTTGGGGCTGGGGTACTTGCAGCAAGGCATGACCGAGCGGGCCAAGGTGCCGTTGAAAAAGGCCCTGGACCTGGACAGTTCCGATCCGGATGCCAACGCGGCCCTCGGGCTGGTGTTTCAGTCTGAAATGGAGCCTGCACTTGCCGACGAACACTTCCGCAAGGCTTTGTCCTCCCGTCCTGCCGATGCGCGCATCCTCAACAATTACGGCAGTTTCCTCTACGAAGAACAGCGTTATAAAGAAGCCTACGAGCGTTTTGAACAGGCCGCTGCCGATACCCTGTATCCTGAGCGTTCGCGTGTGTTCGAGAACCTCGGCATGACGGCAGCGAAGCTCGGTCAGCGTGATCTGGCACAGCAACAGCTGGAAAAGGCGCTGCGTCTGAACCGCCAACAGCCACGTGCGTTGCTGGAAATGGCTGAGTTGTCCTTCGAAGACAGGCATTATGTGCCCGCGCGTGACTATTACGACCGTTTCAGCCTGCTTACCGAACAAAATGCACGTAGTCTATTGCTCGGCGTTCGGCTGGCAAAAGTGTTTGAAGATCGCGACAAGGCCGCCAGTTATGGCCTGCAACTAAAACGACTCTATCCCGGTACGCCGGAATATCAGCAATACCTGTCGGAGCAATGATGAAAGCGGCGCATCCCGAAGTTGTAGCAGCGAATCGCGTTAACCCCGGTGAGACCCTGCGCCAGGCCCGCGAAAGCAATGGCTGGTCGCTGGCCGAAGTGGCCCTCAAGCTCAACCTCACCGTGACGTCCCTTGGCAATCTTGAAGCCGGCGCTTTCGACAAGCTGCCGGGGCATACTTTCGCTCGCGGTTACATTCGCGCCTATGCCAAATTGCTCGGCATGGACCAGACCGTTCTGGTTCAGCAATTCGACCAGTCCACCGGTACCGACTCGCAGGGCAGCAACGTCCACGCCCTGGGCCGTATCGAAGAGCCTGTGCGGGTTTCCCACACCATTTTGCGTATCGTCAGCCTGCTGTTGCTGATCGCGGTCATCGGCGGCGGTTTCGTCTGGTGGCAGGATCAGACTTCGCTGCGCACCAAGGATCTGACGTCTCTGGCGCCTGAGCACGTTGAAGTCGAAGGGGCTGACGGCACTACCCAGATTCACCCGATCGATGAGCCGGAAGATCAGGCTGTCGCGGAAAACCAGACCGAGGGCTCGACCGCTCTGGCATTGCCGCAAGCCGAAACCACGGCGGAATCGACGGGTGCCGAGCCTGCCGTTCCAGCCATCGAGTCTGCGCCTGCTGCACCGGTTGCTCCGGCAGCGCCAGCCGCTCCCGCTCATACGCCTGCCCCCGCGGTTGCCTCGCCTGCCACGCCGGCGCCTGCTGTGCCGAGCACGCCCGCTCCGACCGTGACTGCCCCGGTGGTACCGGCCGCGCCTGCTGCAGCCCCGGTTGCCGGCCAAGGCCAGGTATCGGTGCAATTTGTCGCCGACTGCTGGACGCAAGTCTCCGATGGCAGCGGTAAAGTATTGTTCAGTGGTCTCAAGCGCAAAGGCGACAGCCTGGCCGTTGCCGGCAAGCCGCCTTTTGCCGTACGCCTGGGCTATGCCCGTGGCGCGCAGGTCAGCTACAACGGCCAGCCGGTCGATGTTGCTCCGTTCACCAGTGGCGAGACTGCTCGCCTGAAGTTGGGTCAATAAGTCATGCACGGCGAATCTCCAATCAAACGTCGCGTTTCGCGCAAGATCTGGGTCGGCAACGTACCGGTGGGCGGCGATGCGCCGATCGCGGTACAGAGCATGACCAACAGCGACACCAATGACGTTGCCGCCACTGTTGCGCAAATCAACCGTCTGGAAGCCGCTGGCGTCGATATCGTCCGCGTCTCGGTGCCGGACATGGACGCCGCCGAGGCGTTCGGCAAGATCAAACAACTGGTCAAAGTGGCGCTGGTTGCCGACATCCACTTCGACTACAAAATCGCTCTGCGTGTAGCCGAGCTGGGCGTGGACTGCCTGCGCATCAACCCGGGCAACATCGGTCGTGAAGACCGTGTTCGCGCGGTGGTCGATGCTGCGCGTGATCGCGGCATTCCGATCCGCATCGGCGTCAACGCCGGTTCGCTGGAAAAAGACCTGCAAAAGAAATACGGCGAGCCGACCCCAGCCGCGCTGGTTGAGTCTGCTTTGCGTCACGTTGAACACCTCGAACGCCTGAATTTCCAGGACTTCAAGGTCAGCGTGAAGGCCTCCGACGTGTTCATGGCCGTCGAAGCCTACCGCTTGCTGGCGAAAGAAATCGTCCAGCCGCTGCACTTGGGCATCACCGAAGCCGGTGGATTGCGTTCGGGCACAGTGAAATCCGCCGTGGGCCTAGGTATGCTGCTCGCCGAAGGGATTGGCGATACCATCCGCATCTCGCTGGCGGCCGACCCGGTCGAGGAAGTGAAGGTCGGTTACGACATCCTCAAGTCTTTGCATCTGCGTTCCCGTGGCATCAACTTCATCGCCTGCCCGAGCTGCTCGCGGCAGAACTTCGATGTGGTGAAAACCATGAACGAGCTGGAAGGGCGCCTTGAAGACCTGCTGGTGCCGCTGGATGTCGCGGTGATCGGTTGTGTGGTCAACGGCCCCGGCGAAGCCAAGGAAGCCCATATCGGCTTGACCGGCGGCACGCCCAACCTGATTTACATCGACGGCAAGCCGGCACAGAAACTGACGAATGACAATCTGGTGGACGAGCTGGAAAGGCTGATCCGCCAGAAAGCGGCCGAAAAGGTCGAAGCTGACGCTGCCGTAATTGCGCGCGGCTGACCCTGACTGAAGAGCCGAACGAATTTAAGGATTTAAAGTGAGCAAGTCATTGCAAGCCATTCGTGGCATGAACGACATCCTGCCCGAACAGACTCCCCTGTGGCGTTATTTCGAGGGCACCGTTGCGCGCCTGCTGGATAACTACGGTTACAAGCAGATCCGCATGCCGATCGTCGAGTTCACCGAGCTGTTCAAGCGCTCGATCGGTGAAGTGACCGACATCGTCGAAAAAGAGATGTACACCTTTGAAGACCGCAACGGCGACTCCCTGACCCTGCGTCCGGAAGGCACCGCGGCGTGCGTGCGTGCGGTGCTTGAACACGGCATCACCGGCGGTGGCCAGGTGCAGAAACTCTGGTACATCGGCCCGATGTTCCGCCACGAGCGTCCGCAGAAAGGCCGTTATCGCCAGTTCCACCAGATCGGTCTGGAAGTGTTCAACCTCGACGGTCCGGACATCGACGCCGAGCTGATCACCATGACCTGGCGCCTGTGGGGCGAGCTGGGTATCCGTGATGCGGTCAAGCTCGAGCTCAACAGCCTGGGCACCAGTGAATCCCGTGGGCGTTATCGTGAAGCGCTGGTCGAGTACCTCTCGGCGCACCACGACAAACTCGACGAAGACAGCCAGCGTCGCCTGAAAACCAACCCGCTGCGCGTGCTCGACACGAAAAATGCCGACACTCAAGCGGTGCTGGTCGATGCGCCGAAGATGGCCGACTACCTCGATGACGAGTCGCGTGCACACTTCGAAGGTTTGAAAGCGCGTCTGGATGCCGTCGGCATTCCGTACGTACTCAATCCGAAGCTGGTGCGTGGCCTCGATTACTACAGCAAAACCGTTTTCGAATGGGTCACCGACAAGCTCGGCGCCCAGGGCACTGTTTGCGCGGGCGGTCGTTACGACGGTCTGGTTGAGCAAATGGGCGGCAAGCCAACCACCGGCGTCGGTTTCGCCATGGGCATCGAACGTCTGGTGCTGATGCTGGAAACGCTGGAGCAGATCCCGGAAGAAATCTCCCGTCAGGTCGACGTCTACCTCTGCGCATTCGGCGAAGAAGCGGAGCTGGCGGGGCTGGCCCTGGCTGAACGTGTTCGTGATCAACTTCCAAACCTGCGCCTGCAAGTCAATGCCGGCGCCGGCAGCTTCAAGAGCCAGTTCAAGAAGGCCGACAAGAGCGGTGCGCTGTACGCACTGATCCTCGGTGACGACGAAATGGCCCAGCAAGTGGTAGGTTTCAAACCCCTGCGTGGCCAGGGCGAACAACAAAGCATTGCCTGGGATGCGCTCGCCGCTCACCTGGCCACCTGCGTCGTGCAGGGTTGAAGCTGTCTAAACAGCCGATTTAGCGATTAAGGAGTATTGGGGTGTCGAGTACCGAAGACGAACAGTTGGCGGATTTGAAGGACTGGTGGACACGCAACGGCAAACCTCTGGTCACCGGCGGCCTGTTGGCGCTGGTCATCGTGTTCGGCTGGCAGGCTTATCACAAATATCAGGGCAACCAGTCGCAAGGCGCCTCGGTGCTCTATCAGCAACTGCTGGAAACCACGCTGACGCCTGACGGCAAGCCTGATGCTGCCCGCGTTGCGGATCTGGCCGGCAAGCTCAACAGCGAGTTCGCCGGTTCGGCCTACGCGCAGTACGGCAGCCTGTTCGTGGCTAAAGTGGCGGTCGACAGCGGCAAGCTGGATGACGCCGCCACCGAGCTGAAAGCCATCGTCGACAAACCGGCCAACCCGGCGCTGGGCGAAATCGCCCGTCAGCGTCTGGCGCAGGTGTTGGGTGCACAGAACAAAGCCGACGACGCCCTGAAACTGCTCGACGGTGATGCCGACAAAGCGTTCCTGGCCACTCGCGAAGAACTCAAGGGCGACCTGCTGGTGCAGTTGGGCCGTACCGATGACGCGAACAAGGCGTATCAAAAAGCCAAGGCGGCACTGTCGGATGAAGCGGCGGTCGGTGGCCTTCAAATCAAGCTCGACGACCTGGCCAAAGGGGATGCGTGACGTGATCCGTTGGAAGCATGCAGCATTGCTGGCTCTGGCCCTTTTGGCCGCGGGTTGCAGCAGCAACAGCAAGAAAGAATTGCCACCGGCTGAACTGACCGACTTCAAAGAAGAAGTGGTTCTGCAAAAGCAGTGGAGTCGTTCGATCGGTGACGGTCAGGGCGAAACCTACAACATGCTGGTGCCGGCGATCGACGGTGACACCATCTACGCCGCTGATGTAACCGGCGTAGTGATGGCCATGGATCGCGGCAATGGCGATGTGAAATGGAAGCAGGATCTTGATCTGCCTGTCTCCGGCGCTGTCGGCGTTGGTTATGGTCTGGTTCTGATCGGCACCCTGCGTGGCGAAGTCGTTGCTCTGGACACCAGCAACGGTGAAGAGAAGTGGCGTGCCCGCGTCAATAGCGAAGTTCTTGCGCCACCGGCCAACAACGGTGACGTCGTGGTGGTGCAGACTCAGGACGATCGTCTGATCGGTCTGGATGCTTCCACCGGTACTCAGCGTTGGGTGTATGACAGCACCCCGGCGGTACTGACCCTGCGTGGCACCAGTGCACCGCTGGTCACCAACCGCCTCGCGGTGGCTGGCCTGTCGACTGGTAAAGTGGTCGCTCTGGACATTTCCAACGGCGTGCCGGTCTGGGAACAACGCATTGCGATTCCGCAAGGTCGTTCGGAACTGGAGCGCGTAGTCGATATCGACGGCGGTCTGCTGTTGTCCGGCGGTACGCTGTACGTTGCCAGCTATCAGGGTCGCGTCGCGGCACTGGATCTGGAAAGCGGTCGTCAACTCTGGCAGCGCGATGCGTCGAGCTACGCTGGTATTGCTCAGGGTTTCGGCAGCGTTTACGTGAGCCTGTCTTCGGGCACTGTTGAAGGCGTCGACGAGCGTTCCACCACTGCATTGTGGAGCAACGATTCGCTGGCTCGCCGTCAACTGTCGGCTCCGGAAGTGTTCTCCAGCTACGTGGCAGTGGGTGACCTGGAAGGTTATCTGCACCTGATGAGCCAGGTTGACGGTCGTTTCGTCGGCCGTGAGCGCATCGACAGCGACGGCCTGCGTGCCCGTCCGCTGGTGGTGGGTGACACGATTTATGTGTATGGCAACAGCGGCAAACTGGAAGCCCTGACCATCAAGTAACAACTATGCTTGGGGTTAAACCCCCAGGCGGCCCCGGATTCATGGGGCTTGCAGCGCTTTCAGGCGTTGCCCCGAGCACCAGCCGCTGCCTCGCAGCGGCTTTTGTATTTTCTGAAATAACGAAGTGGAGAGCCGCATGGTTCCCGTAATCGCCCTGGTGGGCCGACCGAACGTCGGCAAGTCCACCTTGTTCAACCGCCTGACCAGGACTCGCGACGCCATCGTCGGCGACTTGTCCGGTCTGACCCGTGATCGCCAGTACGGTGAGGCCAAGTGGCAAGGGCGTTCCTACATTCTGGTCGACACCGGTGGTATCTCCGGTGACGAGCACGGTATGGACGAAAAAATGGCCGAGCAGTCGCTGCTGGCCATTGAAGAAGCAGATGTTGTGCTGTTCCTGGTAGATGCCAAGGCCGGTTTCACCGCCGCCGACCAGATGATCGCCGAACACCTGCGCAAACGTAACAAGCGCTCCTACGTGGTTGCCAACAAGGTCGACAACATCGATCCGGAAATGGCCCGCGCTGAATTCGCTCCGTTGGGCATGGGCCACGCGATCCCGATCGCCGGTGCTCACGGCCGTGGCATCACGCAGATGCTGGAAATCGCCTTGGGTGATTTCCCGAAAGACGAAGAAGAGCCGGAAGACGGCGAAGAAGAAATCGTTGCCGAAGGTGAGGAAGCCAAGCGCATTCCTGGCCCGAGCGAAAAAGACGGCATCAAGATCGCCATCATCGGTCGTCCGAACGTCGGCAAATCGACTCTGGTCAACCGTATGCTCGGTGAAGACCGGGTTATCGTTTATGACCAGCCCGGCACCACGCGTGACAGTATCTACATCCCGTTCGAACGGAATGAAGAGAAGTACACGCTGATCGACACCGCCGGTGTGCGCAAGCGCGGCAAGATCCACGAAGAAGTCGAAAAATTCTCCGTGGTGAAAACCCTGCAAGCGATCAAAGACGCCAACGTGGTGATCTTTGTGATGGACGCCCGTGAAGGTGTGGTCGACCACGACCTCAACCTGCTCGGCTTCGCCATCGAGTCGGGTCGTGCGCTGGTGATCGCGATCAACAAGTGGGACGGCATGACGCCGAGCGAGCGCGACTTCGTCAAGGTCGAGTTGCAGCGTCGTCTGTTCTTCGTTGATTACGCCGACATCCACTTCATCTCGGCACTGCACGGTACCGGCGTGGGCAACCTCTACGCTTCGGTGCAGAACTCGTTCAAGTCCGCGGTCACCCGCTGGCCGACCAACCGTCTGACCCAGATTCTGGAAGACGCGGTAGGCGAGCACGCGCCACCGATGGTCAACAACCGCCGGATCAAGCTGCGTTACGCCCACTTGGGTGGTGCCAACCCGCCGATTATCGTGATCCACGGTAACCAGATCGAGAAAGTGCCGAAGTCGTATGTGCGCTATCTGGAAAACACTTACCGTCGTGTGCTCAAGCTGGTCGGTACGCCGATCCGCATCGAGTTCAAGGGCGGCGAGAACCCGTATGAAGGCAACAAAAACACGCTGACCGATCGCCAGGTCAACAGGAAGCGTCGGATGATGTCGCACAGCAAGAAAGCCGACAAGAAGCGCCGCGACAAGAAGTGATTCATCACTTCATGTAGGAGCTGCCGCAGGCTGCGATCTTTTGATTTTGCTTTAAAGACAAGATCAACAGATCGCAGCCTTCGGCAGCTCCTACATGGGTTCGGCGATAAGAAGGGCGCTCACCAGAGCGCCCTTTTTTTATGGGCGTCGGATGGGCTATCCTCGGGCTCTCCCGCGCCGTCGTCAGAGCCGGGTGTTGAGCAGGGAACCCCCGATGATCACCAGTAAGCTGCCGAATGTCGGCATCACTATTTTCACGCAGATGTCTCAGCTCGCGGCGCAGACCGGCGCGATCAACCTGTCCCAGGGTTTTCCTGATTTTGACGGCCCGCAGGCGTTGCGCGATGCGGTCGGTCGGCACATTGCCAGTGGCCACAATCAGTATTCGCCGATGACTGGCCTGCCGGTATTGCGCGAACAGATTGCAGCGAAAATCGCTCGCAGCTATGGCGTGCAGGTCAATGCCGACAGCGAAGTGACCGTGACGCCGGGCGCGACCCAAGCGATCTTCTGTGCGATTCAGGCGGTTATCCACAGCGGCGACGAAGTCATCGTGTTCGATCCGTGCTACGACAGCTACGAGCCGGCGACGGAGTTGGCGGGCGGTCGTTGCGTGCATGTGCAACTGAACCCGAACGACTTCTCCATCGATTTCGACAAACTCGCCGCGGCCATCAGTCCGCGCACGAAAATGATCGTCATCAACACCCCGCACAACCCGAGTGGCGCCCTGATCAGCCGTACGGAACTGGATCAACTGGCAGCGCTGATCCGCGACCGCGACATCTACCTGATCAGCGATGAAGTCTACGAACACCTGGTGTTCGACGGCGTGCCCCACGTCAGCATGCTCGCGCACGAAGAGCTCTATCAGCGCGCCTTCGTGGTCAGCTCGTTCGGCAAGACTTACCACGTCACCGGCTGGAAAACCGGCTACGTCGTCGCGCCGCCGGCACTGACCGCCGAGCTGCGCAAAGTTCATCAGTACGTCAGCTTCTGCGGCGTGACTCCGCTGCAATATGCGCTGGCCGATTACATGGCCGAGCACCCTGAACACGTCGAAGAGCTGCCAGGTTTCTATCAGGCCAAACGTGATCTGTTCTGCGACCTGCTGACGCCGTCGCGCTTTACCTTCAAGCGTGTCACCGGCACCTATTTCCAACTGGTCGATTACTCGCAAATCCGCCCCGATCTGAACGACGTCGAGATGGCCATATGGATGACCCGCGAACACGGAGTGGCGAGCATTCCGGTATCGGTCTTCTACCAGAACCCACCCGAAGGCCAGCGCCTGGTGCGTCTGTGCTTCGCCAAACGCGAGGAGACGCTGCGTGAAGCGGCGGCAAAACTATGCGTAATCTAAGTGCGTTACCCGATCTGAACCTGGCGCTGATCCAGACCAGCCTGGCCTGGCATGACCGCCAGGCGAACTTCGAGCATTTCGAAATGCTGCTGGAGCAGGCGCAGGGCGCTGATCTGATCATCCTGCCGGAGATGTTCACCACCGGTTTCTCAATGGAGTCCGAGACCCTTGCCGAAGCCGAAAACGGCCCGACCAGCAAGTGGCTGCGCGTGCAGGCGGCGAAACTCAATGCCGTCATCACTGGCAGTGTGATCATTCAGGCCGCGGACGGCAGCCATCGCAATCGCCTGCTGTGGGCGCGCCCGGACGGCGAAGTGCTGCATTACGACAAGCGCCACTTGTTCCGCATGGCCGGCGAACACAATCACTACACCCCGGGCGAGCGTCAGGTGCAGTTCGAGCTCAAGGGTTGGCGGATTCGTCCGCTGATCTGTTACGACCTGCGCTTCCCGGTATGGAGCCGCGACGCGCAGGATACCGATCTGCTGTTGTACACCGCCAACTGGCCGGGCGCTCGTCGTCTGCACTGGAACCGCCTGTTGCCGGCGCGTGCCATCGAAAACCTCTGCTACGTGGCGGCGGTGAACCGGGTCGGCACCGATGGCAAGGGCTTTGCCTACACCGGCGACAGTCAGGTGCTGGATTTCCAGGGCGAAACCCTGCTCGCAGCGGGGGAGGCGGACGGGGTGTTCAAGGCTGTTTTGGAGGCTGCCCCGCTGGCGGCGTATCGCGAGCGTTTCCCGGCCAACCTCGACGCGGATACCTTCGAGTTCACCTGATGTTTGTATAAAACCGCATACAAACGTGTTCAGTTTTGGCGCTGTATGCCGATAGGAGGATCAGCCAAGGAGGATTTTCCAATGATCAGCATCAGCGCCAATACCGTCAGTTCATACCCTGTTGCACCTTCTAACGTCACGATCCGCGACTCGCAAGAGCAAGCGGCCAGCCCGTTGAATGCCACCGATGCCGCTGGCGACGAGAAGCTGCTGGTCAACAGTGGCAGAGCCAATATTGCTGCAGTCGGCGATTCCGGTGATCCGATCGAGGCGCTGAAAAAGCAGATCGCCGAAGCACAGAAATTGCTGGCCGCGCAGCAGGCACAGTTGGCCAGCACCGAGCGCAGCCAAGCTTCGCCTGAGCAGAAAGCGCAGCAGGTGATGGAGATGCAGACCCAGATCGCCGTGACCGCAAGCAACATTCAAGTGCTGCAGGCCACATTGCTGCAGGCGATGTTGAGCGTCGATACCCACGCGTAAGGTTAAAGGCAAAAGATCGCAGCCTTCGGCAGCTCCTACATGAGTTTCCTGTAGGAGCTGCCGAAGGCTGCGATCTTTTGATCTGCAAAAAAAGGCCCCGAAGTTCGCACTTCGGGGCCTTTTGCATTTCAGCGGTGATTACGCCGCTTTCGCCTCAGGCTGGCTCAACGAGCGGTTCAGCGCGCTGAACAGTGCCTTGAAGCTGGCCGTGGTGATGTTTTCATCAATACCCACGCCGTGCACCGCACGCTCACCGTTCACGCGCAGCTCGATGTACGCCGCAGCCTTGGCGTTGGTGCCCGCGCCGATCGCGTGTTCGTTGTAGTCCATGATCTCCACCGGAACCGGCAGGCCGGCGACCAGTGCTTCCAGCGCACCGTTGCCTTTGCCGCGCCAGTGCAGGTTGGTTTCGCCCTGACCCTTGCTCGCCACTTCCACTTCAACATTGCTGTTGCCGTTTTCTTCCTGAAGGCGATGGCTGACCAGCGCGTACGGGGTGTTGGCTTGCAGGTATTCGCTGATCAACAGCGAATGAATCTGCTTGGCAGTCATCTCCAGACCCAGACGGTCGGTTTCACGCTGGACCACCTGGCTGAATTCGATCTGCATGCGACGTGGCAGGCTGATGCCGTATTCCTGCTCCAGCAAGTACGCGATGCCGCCCTTGCCCGACTGGCTGTTGACGCGAATCACCGCCTCGTAGCTGCGGCCAATGTCGGCCGGGTCGATCGGCAAGTACGGCACTTCCCACAGTGCGTCCGGTTTCTGCTGGGAGAAACCTTTGCGGATCGCATCCTGGTGCGAGCCGGAGAACGCGGTGTGCACCAGGTCGCCAACGTACGGGTGACGCGGGTGAACCTGAATCTGGTTGCACTCTTCGACGACTTTGCGCACGCCGTCGATGTCGGAGAAGTCCAGCTGCGGGTCGAGACCCTGGGTGTACATGTTCAGTGCGACGGTGACGAGGTCGACGTTACCGGTACGCTCGCCGTTGCCGAACAGGCAGCCTTCGACGCGGTCGGCGCCAGCCATCAGACCCAGCTCGGTGGCGGCGACGCCGGTGCCACGGTCGTTGTGGGTGTGCAGGCTGATGATCACGCTGTCACGACGGTTGATGTTGCGGCCGAACCACTCGATCTGATCGGCGTAGATGTTCGGCGTTGCGCACTCAACAGTGGCGGGCAGGTTGAGGATCATCTTGTGCTCAGGCGTCGGGTTCCACACCTCGATCACCGCGTCACAGACTTCCTTGGCGAATTCCAGCTCGGTGGCGCTGAAGGTTTCCGGCGAGTATTCGAAGGTCCACTCGGTGTCCGGCTGCATCGCTGCGTATTTGACGAACAGCTTGGCGGCGTTCACGGCGATGGCCTTGATACCGTCCTTGTCCTGGTTGAAGACGATGCGACGGAAAGAAGGCGAAGTGGCGTTGTACAAGTGAACGATGGCTTTCTTCGCGCCGCGCAGGGATTCGAAGGTGCGCTCGATCAGGTCTTCACGGCCCTGGGTCAGCACCTGAATGGTGGTGTCGTCCGGGATGTGGCCTTCTTCGATGAGGGTACGCACGAAGTCGAAGTCGGTTTGCGAAGCGGCCGGGAACGACGCTTCGATTTCCTTCACGCCGACTTGCACCAGGGTTTTCCAGAAGCGCAGCTTCTTCACCGCGTCCATTGGCTCGATCAGCGACTGGTTGCCGTCACGCAGGTCGGAGCTGCACCAGATCGGCGCGGTGTCGATGGTTTTCGACGGCCAGGTGCGATCCGGCAGATTGATGACAGGAAACGCGCGGTATTTCGAAGACGGATCTTTGAGCATGCTCATCGGGAAATTCCTTATTGTCTGGGCCGAAAAGAGGCGGCCTGCCGGTGTTACGAATGTTCTGGAAAACTTGTAGGACGAGGCGCAGCGATTCAGCCTGGCAGTCGTGCGCTGACGAGGCACAGGCTGCGGTGCTGGCGAAGCTGAATGAGGGTGTGAGAGGTTTTCATGCCTTCAACCCTAACCGCGAGGGGAGAGGATGGCAAGCAGTCGAAAAAAATTGAGAGGAATACTCGGAAAGCGGGATTTTGCAGGATTTTATTGCGGGTAAATCAGCGGATCTTGTTGATGTTTGCGTGGGGTTAGGTTGGGGCGCAATTGAAGGTGGTGGGTGTCAACAGGTTTTTCGGTGGTAGTGAGTCCGTCATCGCGGGCAAGCCACGCTCCCACAGGTGGGGTGGTGTTCACAAAAATCATGTTCACCGAGAACCTTGTGGGAGCGGGCTTGCCCGCGATGAGGCCGGTCGCCTCGCTATAAAGCTCAGGGTTGAAATGCACCAATGAAAATCGCCGGATCCACCCGCGCATCATTCAGGCTGACGTTCCAGTGCATATGCGGCCCGGTCGCCCTGCCAGTCATGCCCACCTTGCCCACTACCGCGCCACGTGCCAGTTGCTGGCCATCCTTCACATCAATCTTCGACATGTGGCAGAACATGCTGATAAAGCCCTGCCCATGGTCGACAAATACCGTGTTGCCGTTGAAGAAGTAGTTACCGATCAGAATCACCTTGCCCGCCGCCGGGGTCTTGATCGGCGTGCCGGCTGGCACCGCGAAGTCGAGGCCGGCGTGCGGATTACGTTCCTCACCGTTAAAGAAACGGCGCACGCCAAACTTGCTCGACAGCGGCCCGTTCACCGGTTTGTCCAACAGCAGATTGCTCGGTGTGTTCGGGCTGAAGCTGCGATAGGCCTTGATCTGCACGGCCAGTTCCCCCTCGATGCGCTTGAGGTTCGACTGATCCGGGTTTACTTGTTGCTTGTTCTTCAGGGTGATGTGCTGTTCCGGGTATTTCTTGTTACCCACCGTGAAGGGCAGATTACGGCCGCCACTGCTGATCTGCTGCGCCCCCGGTTTGACCGTCAACGGCACGCCAACAATCGCCAGCCAGTTGTCCTGTTCCTTGACCACCAGCACCGGTTTGCCTTGATACGTGGCGGTCGGTGCTTGCGCGCCAGTGCCCAGATCAACCACGGCGACACCACCCGGCACCGGTTTGTTGAGCATGCGGGTGATGTAGCTGTCGGCGTGGGCGTTGAAGGTCAGACACAGCAAAAACAGTGGAGCCAGAAAACGCGGCATGGATCAGTCCAGTAAAGAGAGGGTGACAGGCGTCAGGTGATTGTCCTCGACGCGCACTTGCAGTTCGCCTTCGCCAAGTTTGGCTTTCAGGCGCTGGCCGGTGTGGGTTTGCGCGGCGTTGCGAATCGCATGGCCGCGCTCATCGAGCAGAATGCTGTAGCCACGACCGAGCGTTGCCAGCGGACTGACCACGTGCAGCGTCTGCATCTGACTGTGCAATTGCAGGCGACGGTTTTTCAGGCCTTCGCGCATGGCGCGGGGCAGACGCTCGGCGAGGCTGTCGAGACGCTGGCGCAACATCGCCAACTGGCGGCCCGGATGTTGCCCGGCGAGGCGGGTTTCCAGACGAATCAGCCGCTCGCGACGGGTATTGAGGCTGCGCTCGAACGCCCGACGCATGCGCATGTCCAGATCATCCAGACGTTGCGCTTGCTGGCGCAGACGTTCGCCGGGGTGACGCAGGCGACGCGCCATGCCTTCGAGGCGCAGACGATCACGCATCAGACGGTCACGCATGCGCATCACCAAACGACGATGCAGGCTTTCGACCTGGCGGATCAGATGGCTCGAATCAGGCGCGAGCAATTCGGCAGCCGCAGATGGCGTTGGTGCGCGCACGTCAGCAACAAAGTCACTGATCGACACGTCGGTCTCATGGCCGACAGCGCTGACAATCGGCGTCACGCAGGCATCGACGGCGCGGGCCACGGCTTCTTCGTTGAAACACCAGAGGTCTTCCAGCGAGCCACCGCCACGGGCGAGGATCAATGCGTCGAAACCCCGCGCATCGGCCATTTTCAGCGCGCGAACAATTTGCGCGGTGGCCTCGCGGCCCTGTACGGCGGTCGGAATCAACGTCAGTTGCACCTGCGGCGCACGGCGACGGAACACACTGATGATGTCGCGAATCACCGCGCCGGTCGGCGAACTGATGATGCCGATACGCTGCGGATGCGCCGGAAGCGGCACTTTGCGTTCGGCACTGAACAGACCCTCAGCGCTGAGTTTTTCTTTCAACGCATCGAACGCCAGACGCAGCGCGCCGTCACCGGCAGGCTCGACGGTGTCGAGAATCAACTGATAGTCGCCACGGCCTTCGAACAGCGAAACCTTGCCGCGCACTTTCACCGCCAGGCCATCCTTCAACGCTTGGCGCACGCGCGCGGCGTTCTGCCGGAACAGCGCGCAACGCACCTGCGCGCCACTGTCCTTGAGCGTGAAGTAGATGTGCCCGGACGCCGGTCGGGCGAGGTTGGAGATTTCGCCTTCGACCCAGATGTTGCTGAACACGTCTTCGAGCAACACCCGCGCGCGGCCGTTGAGCTGGCTGACGGTCAGGACTTCACGGTCCAGGCCGAGTCTTGCAAAGGGATCTTTAATCATGGGGCGCAGTTTAAAGGCATTCTCGCCGTCATTGCACGATCCCTGTAGGAGCTGTCGAGTGAAACGAGGCTGCGATCTTTTGATCTGGTTTTTTGAGATCAAGGTCAAAAGATCGCAGCCTTCGGCAGCTCCTACTTGGTGGGGGTGAAGGTCTGGATGAAGTGGTGGATCAGTGGCGTGGGGGATTGGCGGTAGGCGAGGGCGACGGTGCTTTGGCAGTCGGGATCGCTCAGCGGCAGAAAGCGTACGCCGCTCGGGGCGATGTCTTGCATGGATTCCGGCAGCAGGGCGATGCCGAATCCGCCTTGAATCAATTGTAACTGTGTCGTTTTGCGCGACATCACCCGCGCCGCTTTCGGGAAGAAACCCTGGCGCATGCACAGGTCGGCACACAGATAACTCAAGCCGCCGCGTTGCGGGTGCGGGACCGAGATGAACGCTTCGTCCTGCAACTGTGCCAGTTCGACGGTATTGCACGCCGTCAGTCGATGATCGGCCGGCACCGCCAGCAGCAAGCGTTCGGTGAACAGCGGCACGAGCTGAATGCCTTCGCGCTGACGCAGCACGGGCAGGCGCAGCAAGCCGACATCGAGTCGGCCCTCGGCCAGTTCTTCAAGCTGTGCTTCGGAAGACAATTTGCCGATATCCAGCGATACGCCGGGCTGCTGCTCAAGATAGGCGCCGATATCACGGAGCAAGCGGCCGCTGATCGACACGGTGCTCGAATGACTCAAGCGCAACGTGCCGAGTTGGCCATTGCCGACCTCGGTGGCCATGGCGCTGGCTTTACCCAATTCATTGAGCAGATTGCGCGCTCGCGGCAGAAACGCTTCGCCCGCCGCCGTCAGTCGGGGCTGGCGCGCGGTACGTTCGAACAGCGGGGTTTGCAGGCGGGTTTCCATGTCTTTGATCTGTCGGCTCAGAGCCGACTGCGCGATAAACAAACGCTCGGCGGCCGCACTGAAGCTGCCGCATTCGGCGATCTCCACGAAGTAGCGCAATTGACGGGTTGAGAGCACCAGGTATGCCTTTTCGAGATGAGTGGGCGGCTTTGAAGATATTAGTCGCAATGCTCGGCGCTGGCTAAAGTCATCTCAGGCTAATAAAGGATGTGCAGCGATGAGCGTGGTGGGGTTGTTGAGTGAATGGTCGTGGGGCATTGAGGGCTGGCTGGTCATCGGGCTCGGCATCGTGCTGGCGTACATCGTGTTCGGTATTGCCGGGTTTGGCACCGCGCTGGTGGCGGGGCCGGTGCTGATTCTGTTCATGCCGTTGTCGAAGATCGTGCCGCTGCTGGTGTTGCTGGATTTCGTCGCGGCGTTCGGCAATCTGCTGCCGTCGCGGCGCGATGTCGCTAAGCCGGAGTTGTTGCGGCTGCTGCCGTGCATGGCGGTGGGGTGTACGTTGGGGGTGATTTTTCTGCTCAACCTCAAATCCGACCTGCTGTTGCTGTTGATGGGGCTGTTTATCAGCGCTTATGCGATTTACAGCTTGTGGGTGAAAGCGCGGCCGACGCAGCTGTTGGCGGCGTGGGCGCTGCCGATGGGCACGGTCGGCGGTTTGTTTGGTGCGCTGTTTGGCAGCGGCGGCTTTTTATATGCGATTTATCTCAACAGCCGATTGCCGAAAGAAGCGGCGCGGGCCACGCAAAGTGCACTGATCAGTTGCAGCACGGTGGTGCGTTTGAGCCTGTTTGCCATCGCCGGTGTGTATGCCGAGCTACCCTTGTTGATGTTGGCGCTGTGTCTGTTGCCGGCCATGGCGTTGGGGTTGTGGATCGGGCGGCGGTTGACCATGCGTTTGTCGCGCGAGGCGTTTGTGCGGCTGGTGACGTGGCTGGTGCTGGCGAGCGGGATTGCGCTGATCGGGCGCTACCTCAGCACTTGACCGGATTTCGTCAGGGATTAAGCTGCCGGCCGCACTGACGCCATCGCGGGCAAGCCCGCTCCCACAGGTCTCTCTGTACACAACATTTGTGACCGGCCGAGATCCCCGTGGGAGCAAGGCTTGCCCGCGATGGCGGCGGAGCGAGCACCGCAGAAATTCCATTTGACGTCGCAGGCTGCACCATGAATTCGCAAAGCATCATCGTCCCGAAAATCTCCACCCTGCCGGTCCACGAACCCCGGGCCCGGGCGATCGTGCGCTGGCTGGTGCGCAAGAACATCGTCAAGGAAGAGCTGAGCACCTGTGGCCGTACCGGCAACCGCATGGCTTATGCGATTGCCGACGGCGCGCGTGCCGTGGTGCTGCACCCGCAGGCGTTGCCGTTCGGCGAGCCGATCAATGGTCTGGAAATTGTCACCAAGCGCTGCATCTACACCCCGGCCAAAGGTTTTCTTGAAGAGGCCGGCTGCGCCGAGTGTCGCCGCGAGATTGGTGAGGCACTGTTCGAAAGCCTGGAAGACTGGATGCCCGGGCGCACCGACAACTTCACCTGCCCGGAATGCGGTCACGAAGACGACATCAACGGTTTCCTGTATTTGCAGGAGTGTGGTTTTTCCAACCTGGGGTTCATCTTCAACAACTGGCTCGAAGCCGGCTTCAAACAAAGCTTCCTCGACGAATTCGCCGACTGGCTCGACCTGCCCGTCAGTTGGGTAAAAGTAGAACTCTGACCTTCAAACATCCCCTGTAGGAGCTGCCGAAGGCTGCGATCTTTTGATCTGGCTTTTAACAAACAAACGTCAAAAGATCGCAGCCTGCGGCAGCTCCTACAGGGAGCGGTTTTTCCGTATATCAATTAGGCTGAGTTTTACGTTGAACAGCAGGGGGTGTCTGACTATAATGGCGCGCTTCCATTTTCCCGCTCGGGAGCCCCCGCGATGCTGCGTATCAGCCAAGAAGCTCTGACATTCGACGACATTCTCCTAGTGCCTGGTTATTCCGAGGTGCTTCCTAACGAAGTCAGTCTCAAGACCCGCCTAACCCGTGGCATCGAGCTGAATATTCCTCTGGTTTCTGCCGCAATGGACACCGTCACTGAAGCCCGTCTGGCAATCGCCATGGCTCAGGAAGGTGGCATTGGCATTATCCACAAGAACATGACCATCGAGCAGCAAGCTGCCGAAGTTCGCAAGGTCAAGCGTTACGAAGCCGGTGTAGTCAAGGACCCAATCACCATCGAGGCCGATGCCACGGTGCGTGAACTGTTCGAACTGACCCGTCTGCACAACATTTCCGGCGTTCCGGTACTGCACGATGGCGACCTGGTCGGCATCGTCACTTCCCGTGACGTGCGTTTCGAAAACCGTCTGGAAGCCACCGTCCGTGAAGTGATGACGCCTAAAGAGCGTCTGGTCACGGTCAAGGAAGGTGCTGACAAGAACGACGTTCGCGAGTTGCTGCACAAAAACCGCATCGAACGCGTTCTGATCGTCGACGACAAATTTGCCCTCAAAGGCATGATGACCGTCAACGATATCGAAAAAGCCAAAGCCTACCCGCTGGCCAGCAAGGACGATCAAGGTCGTCTGCGCGTTGGCGCTGCTGTCGGTACCGGTAAAGACACCGGTGACCGCGTCGCCGCGCTGGTGGCTGCTGGCGTTGACGTGGTGGTAGTCGATACCGCTCACGGTCACTCCAAAGGCGTGATCGACCGCGTTCGCTGGGTCAAAGAGAATTTCCCTGAAGTGCAGGTGATCGGCGGCAACATCGCCACCGGCGCCGCTGCCAAGGCTCTGGCCGAAGCAGGCGCTGACGCAGTCAAGGTCGGTATCGGCCCTGGCTCGATCTGCACCACCCGTATCGTCGCCGGTGTCGGCGTCCCGCAAATCAGTGCCATCGCCAACGTTGCTGCTGCCCTCGAAGGCACCGGCGTTCCGTTGATCGCCGACGGCGGCATCCGTTTCTCCGGTGACCTGTCCAAGGCCATCGTAGCCGGTGCCTCCTGCGTGATGATGGGCTCGATGTTCGCCGGTACTGAAGAAGCGCCGGGCGAAATCGAACTGTTCCAGGGCCGTTCGTACAAGGCGTATCGCGGTATGGGTTCGCTGGGCGCCATGTCCCAGGCTCAAGGTTCTTCCGACCGTTACTTCCAGGACTCCTCGGCAGGCGCCGAGAAACTCGTTCCGGAAGGCATCGAAGGCCGCGTGCCTTACAAAGGCACCCTGAGCGCGATCATTCACCAACTGATGGGCGGTCTGCGTTCCTCGATGGGTTACACCGGCAGCGCCAACATCGAAGAAATGCGCACCAAGCCAGAGTTCGTGCGGATCACCGGTGCCGGCATGGCCGAATCCCACGTTCACGACGTGCAGATCACCAAAGAAGCGCCAAACTACCGCGTAGGTTGATGCTTCAAGCAAATCGTTAAGCAACCGGGGCTGTTTTATTCAGCCCCGAGTTGTTTCTGTATCACGACTGTTTCTGAATGACTTAGACGAGACTGAATCATGGCCCTCGATATTCACGCTCACCGCATCCTGATCCTCGACTTCGGCTCGCAATACACCCAACTGATCGCCCGCCGCGTGCGCGAGATCGGTGTGTACTGCGAACTGCACCCGTTCGACATGGACGAAGATGCGATCCGCGAATTCGCTCCTAAAGGCGTCATCCTCGCCGGTGGCCCCGAGTCCGTGCACGTTGCCGACAGCCCGCGCTGCCCACAGGCAGTGTTCGATCTGGGCGTACCGGTCTTCGGTATCTGCTACGGCATGCAGACCATGGCCGAGCAACTGGGCGGCAAGGTTGAAGGTTCCGAACTGCGTGAGTTCGGTTACGCCCGCGTTGACGTGGTCGGCAAGAGCCGTCTGCTCGACGGCATCGAAGACCACATCGACGCTGACGGCCTGTTCGGCCTCGACGTGTGGATGAGCCACGGTGACAAAGTCACCAAGATGCCACAAGACTTCCACATCCTGGCCAGCACCCCAAGCTGCCCGATCGCCGGCATGTTCAACGACGACCGTGGCTACTACGGCGTGCAGTTCCACCCGGAAGTGACTCACACCAAGCAGGGCGGTCGCATCCTGTCGCGCTTCGTTCTCGACATCTGCGGCTGTGAAGCCTTGTGGACGCCGTCGAAGATCGCTGAAGACGCCATCGCCAACATCCGCGCACAAGTCGGTACCGACAACGTGCTGCTGGGTCTGTCCGGCGGCGTTGACTCCTCGGTGGTTGCCGCGCTGCTGCACAAAGCCATTGGCGACCAACTGACCTGCGTCTTCGTCGACAACGGCCTGCTGCGTCTGCACGAAGGCGAGCAAGTGATGGCCATGTTCGCCGAGAACATGGGCGTCAAGGTGATCCGCGCCAACGCTGAAGAGCAGTTCCTGAACAACCTGGCCGGCGAAGCCGATCCAGAGAAGAAGCGCAAGATCATCGGTCGCACCTTCATCGACGTATTCGATGCCCAGTCGAACAAGCTGGACAACATCAAGTACCTCGCTCAGGGCACCATCTACCCGGACGTGATCGAGTCGGCTGGCGCGAAAAGCGGCAAGGCCCACGTGATCAAGTCGCACCACAACGTGGGCGGCCTGCCGGAAGAGATGAACCTGAAACTGGTCGAGCCACTGCGCGAACTGTTCAAGGACGAAGTCCGCCGTCTGGGCCTGGAACTCGGCCTGCCGTACGACATGGTTTACCGTCACCCGTTCCCGGGCCCGGGCCTGGGCGTGCGTATCCTTGGTGAAGTGAAAAAGGAATACGCCGACCTGCTGCGTCGTGCCGACCACATCTTCATCGAAGAACTGCGCAAAGCCGACTGGTACCACAAAGTCAGCCAAGCCTTTGTCGTGTTCCAGCCAGTGAAATCGGTTGGAGTTGTTGGTGATGGCCGTCGTTACGCCTGGGTGGTTGCCCTGCGTGCCGTAGAAACCATCGACTTCATGACCGCGCGTTGGGCGCACCTGCCTTACGAACTGCTGGAAACCGTCTCCGGCCGCATCATCAATGAAATCGAAGGCATTTCGCGCGTTACTTATGACGTGTCGAGCAAGCCGCCTGCGACGATTGAGTGGGAATAATCCCGGTCTGATTGATCGGTTTTAACCCCGAAAGCCCCGTGAACGCGAGTTCACGGGGCTTTTTTACGTCAGCTGATTTTTATTGGTTTGAAACCCATGAGCCTTAAGGCTGCCGATAGCTCCACAAGGCTCGAATAGCGTCGACCACTGATGGGCCAGCTCGGGCGTTCGACGGTGTACAAGCCGCCCTTGTTGAGGATCGGCGTTCGCACGATGCTGCCATCGCTGCTGCGATGAATCAGCGTGGCGACGTCGTCGATGTTCATCACGGTGCAGTCGCCGTGATTGATCAGCGCCTTCTCCAGCGAATCAGCCAGTTTGACGCTGGCGGGTGTGTCGATTTGCAGGCGCAGGTCGCTTTTGACCAGCGACAGCGGGCGGGCGAATTCGTCGGTCGGGATGCGTCCGGGATCCGCCTCGATGCCTCGGGCTGTGCCGGCCGGGGTGCTTTCGATGCGCAGGCCGATGCCGCCTTCCAGCTCGCTCAAGCCCGGGACGCCTTCCCAGGTGTTGGCATGACTGTCGCCCACCAAGGCCACCCAGCGGTGTGCGCCACGGATGGTCTGATCCGCCGTGATGACTTCATGAGAGAAGAAATTCATCATCTTCTGGCGGAAGGTGTTTCTGTCGGCGCCGCTCATGCCGGTGCTGCGATAGCTGGCCAGACAATCGATCGACTGGATGCGGATATGGTTTTGCTGTGCGGTCTTCGCCAGATTGAGGAAGCTGTACTCGCCACTCGGGTCGGTTTTGAAGCCTAGATCCAGAGTTTTGAAATAGCTTTCCAGCGTCTGCGACATCTTCCCTGTGCGATTGAAAACATCCAGATCGGCCTGATGAAAGTCCGTCAGAACATGTTCCAGATACAGGGTTTTGACTTTCTGTTTGCTGAGCACCGCCATGTTTTCGATCAGAAACTGTTTGCTGGCAACGCTGGAGTGGTTTTCACCAATCACCAGTCCGGAGGTGGATTTGTAGAGTTTCTTGATGATGTCTTTCGGCGCCAGTTTTTGCGGCAGGATAGGGATCTCGGGTCTCGCTGGTAGCTGAGGTGACTCCATCAATGCAATGGCATCGCGGTAAAGCGTTTGGCGCATGGCTTTGAAATCGGCAATTGGATTCGTACCGTCAGCTTTTGGCAGACTGGCCATGTAGTCCTTGAGGTCGTATTTGGTGCCGCCGCCCTGTGCGATTTCATTGAGGGCATCGCGTGAAGCGGGCGGAATGTCGTAAGCCGTTGGCGGGCTGTCCAAATCAGGCAGTGAAGTACGTGCGCGGCCCCATGGCCATATTCCGATGCACTTGCCGCCACCCATCAGACCCGGGCGGTTGATCGGTTGCCATTCGCCAGCTTCATCCAGTCGAATCGGCAGACTGCGATAAAACGAGTAAGGATTGGCCGGATCGATGATTGCCCAGCTCTTCAGTTCCTTGATGTAACGCACGAGGTAAAAGCTGTCGTTGATCAGTACGTAATGCCCGCCCCCCGGGGGGTGATAGATTCCCTGAAACTGGCCTTCTTGCGCGACTGGCGATAATCCGTCCAACACCTCATTGGTTTCGAACGAGTCCAGCAGATCTGCGCCTTGCTGCGCGTAAGCGGGTCCGGGGGCAAAGCGGGCAATCAGTGGGGCATCCGCAGCGTCTTCCGATGGCTCGGGTTCGGCGAACTCATCCTGCACATTGAACGTTTCACTCGCTTCGCCGACTTCCGACAGTTCGGCCGCGCCACGTAAATAAGGAAGGTTGAACAGCACATCGATACCGCTGGCAATCGCTCCGATCACCCCGGCTTTGCGATCCGCCTTGCTGGTGCCGTTGATCGCTTGATCGATGTTCATGCCCATGTCCGCCAAGCCTGCGCCAACAACCGCCAGCGCTGCGGGCCAGCCGATCGCGGCCATTGAGCCGAACACTCGAAGAAAAGCATTCAGGTAGCCGATCCACATCTTCTTGCGCAGCTCGCCGTTGGAGTGGAGCGAAAGGTCGGCGTCACTCTGCATACGCGCCTTGACCGAGTCGCGCAGCCAACTGAAAGCATCGCCGGTGATCGCTGTGGTGTTCTGATTGATCAGGTGGTGATCGCTTTTGCCCCACGTCGAGTAAAGCAAGTCGATCATCGCATTCAGTCCGATATTGCCGTCGTCTTGTTGCTGGGCCGCCAACGGAAAATGCGCCATAAAGTGTGCGCGATTTTCCGCATGGTTGTTTTGCATCAGCAGCCACCAGTGCAGATCGGATTCGCTGGCGAGAATATGGAAGCAGTCGAGTTCACCGGGGGTGTAGAGAATCTGCGCGCCGTTGCTGTCGCTGATGCACAGAATGTCCGTTGCGCTGTAGCCGCCGATATTCAGCGCGCACACACGCAGACCTTCAGCGACCGGTGTTTCAGTTTGCAAATAAGCCCGCGAGACCGGCCAGGCGATATCGCTCGCGACAGCCTTGATCAGCGTCTTCAGATTTTCATTATTCAGCCGCTCGCCATCGTGTTCATCGAGGGCCTTGGCGAGGAAATTCAGTTTGGCCAGCGTGCGGAAGTCGTCTGAGTGCAGCGCCCAGAACTGCTGCATTTTCGTTCGATAGAGCTCGCTGAAGTTGATCGACCACAGGTCTTTCAAGACTTCGCTGGGGCGCAGGCGGACTTCATTGGTCTCGTTGTAAATCGTTGCGTCCGCACCTTCGCGGTAGAAGCCGCCATAGCCGTCGAGTAAGTCGGCATTGTCCTGATCGTGGGCGTGAAAGCGTTTTACCACCAGCTCCGCCAGCGTCAGCGATTCCGAAGGTTTCGGGTAATGCTCCCATCCCAGAAAGGCCTTGTCGCTGCTGACCGAGGTGTTGTTGAAGCGATGCCACCAGATATTTTCGGGGTCGATGTCTGTGATGCCGTACTTGTCGAGAAGGCCTTGGGCGGCTTCGTGGGCCATGTCGTGCAAGTCGGGGCAAGCCTCGGTAAACGGCAGCACCAGCGCTTGCAGAGACTGTTCATCCGCCGGGTTCGGCAGCAGTGACGGGGGCAGGGTTACAGAAATGTTCACTTCTCGCTCCTTGAGAAATGGTGGAAAAAAACTGATCACCACTATGGTCTTTTCATAGGGCCGAATCTGTAGGGCTCAGGCCATTTCAAGGTAACGAAAGAGGACAGGACCTGTAAGAAACCGCCCCCGCACAGGTGGCGAACCTGTGTCGCATTGCCACGCCGGCCTTACTGTTTCGCAGTTGCGGGTGTATCGTATTCGCCTTTTAACGGGCCCCCGGGCCTGTCGCTGATACGTGAGGTAGTTGAGTTCATGTCCTTTACCCGTCGCCAAATCCTCGGTGGCCTGGCCGGTCTTGTTGTCGTTGGTGTCGGGGCGGGGGGCGCGTCGCGTTACTGGCTGGGCAAGATGGCCGACGCTGAGGCTGGCCACGATTACGAGCTGATCGCTGCGCCGCTGGACGTTGAGCTGGTGCCAGGGCACAAGACCGAGGCGTGGGCGTTCGGCCCGTCAGCGCCGGGCACCGAACTGCGCGTGCGTCAGGGCGAATGGCTGCGGGTGCGCTTCATCAACCACTTGCCGGTGGCGACCACCATCCACTGGCACGGCATCCGTCTGCCGCTGGAGATGGACGGCGTGCCGTACGTGTCGCAACTGCCGGTGCTTCCCGGTGAATACTTTGATTACAAATTCCGCGTGCCGGATGCCGGCAGCTACTGGTATCACCCGCACGTCAGCAGCAGCGAAGAGTTGGGGCGCGGGCTGGTCGGGCCGCTGATCATCGAAGAGCGCGAGCCGACCGGTTTCGTCTACGAAAAGACCCTGAGCCTGAAGAATTGGCACATCGATGACGCAGGCAATTTCGTCGAATTCAGCATCCCGCGTGAAGCGGCGCGCGGCGGTACGGCGGGGCGTCTTTCGACGATCAATGGCGTGCCGACGCCGGTGATTGAATTGCCGGCGGGGCAGATCACCCGCGTACGCTTGCTCAATCTCGATAACACCCTGACCTATCGCATCAATATTCCCGGCGTCGAGGCGAAGATCTACGCACTGGACGGCAATCCGGTCGAGCCACGACCATTGGGCAAGGAATACTGGCTCGGCCCCGGCATGCGTATTTGCCTGGCGATCAAGGCACCGGCGGCCGGCGAAGAATTATCGCTGCGTAATGGCCCCGTACGTCTCGGCACACTGCGTTCGGTGGCCAATACCGACGCGCCGACCGACTGGCCAAAAACGCTGCCGGCCAACCCGGTGGCCGAGCCGGACCTGGCCAATGCCGAGAAACTCAACTTCAATTTCGAATGGGTCGGTTCGGTGTCGGTCGATGTCGACAACGGGCGCCCGCCGAGCCTTTGGCAGATCAACGGCAAGGCTTGGGACATCACCGACAAGACGTGTGCTGATCGGCCAATCGCCAGCCTGAAATTGGGGCAGAGCTATATTTTCGAATTGAAAAACATGACCCAGTATCAGCACCCGATCCACCTGCACGGCATGAGCTTTAAAGTGTTGTCGTCGAACCGGCACAAGGTCATTCCGTATTTCACCGACACCTATCTGCTGGGCAAGAACGAGCGCGCGCAAGTGGCGCTGGTGGCCGATAATCCGGGGGTGTGGATGTTCCACTGCCATGTGATCGACCACATGGAAACCGGCCTGATGGCCGCCATCGAGGTGAAGTGATGCGCCAGATTCGCCCCGCAGCGATCATCGACCGCAGCCGCGACCGCGATTTCATGCGCGAAGCCCTGGCCCTTGCCGCGCAAGGTGCAGCGCTCGGCGAAGTGCCGGTAGGCGCGGTGCTGGTGCAGGATGGCGAGATTATCGGGCGTGGGTTTAATTGCCCGATCAGTGCCAGCGACCCGAGTGCGCATGCCGAAATGGTCGCGATTCGTGCGGCCGCGCAGGCGGTGGATAACTATCGGCTGCCGGGCAGCACGCTGTATGTGACGCTGGAACCGTGCAGCATGTGCGCGGGGTTGATCGTGCATTCGCGGGTGGCGCGCGTGGTGTATGGGGCGCTGGAGCCGAAGGCGGGGATTGTGCAGAGTCAGGGGCAGTTTTTTACCCAGGGCTTTTTGAATCACCGGGTGTTGTATGAAGGCGGGGTGTTGGCGGAGGAGTGTGGTGCGGTGCTGACTGAATTCTTCCGCGCCCGCCGAGCAAAAAGCCCCTCACCCTAACCCTCTCCCAGAGGGAGAGGGGACTGACCGGGTTGGATGGTCGAGATCTGCCGACCTGAGTTATCGAGCCGAACTCAAGTTTCGAAAAGCCCAAAGATCGGCTCCCTCTCCCAGAGGGAGAGGGGACTGACCGGTTGGATGGTCGAGATCTGCCGACCTGAGTTATCGAGCCGAACCCAAGTTTCGAAAAGCCCAAAGATCGGCTCCCTCTCCCAGAGGGAGAGGGTACTGACCGGGTTGGATGGTCGAGATCTGCCGACCTGAGTTATCGAGTCGAACTCAAGTTTCGAAAAGCCCAAAGATCGGCTCCCTCTCCCAGAGGGAGAGGGTACTGACCGGGTTGGATGGTCGAGATCCGCCGACTTGAGTTATCGAGCCGAACCCAAGTTTCGAAAAGCCCAAAGATCGGCTCCCTCTCCTTGGGGAGAGGGCTGGGGTGAGGGGTGAATTCACCGCGGTGTTTGAGAGGTCGGGTTACTTCTTGGCGACGATCACGGCACGCATCGGCGCCGGCAGGCCTTCGATGGTTTTGCTGTGGTCTTCGGGATCAAGGAAGTCGCTCAACGACTGATACTTCATCCACTCCGTACCGCGCTGCTCTTCAATCGTTGTGGTGCTGACGTCCACGCAACGAATGTCGGTAAACCCCGCACGCCGCAACCACAATTCCAGCGCCGGCACCGACGGCAGGAACCAGACGTTACGCATCTGCGCATAACGGTCTTCCGGCACTAGCACCTGATGCTTGTCGCCTTCCACTACCAGCGTTTCCAGCACCAGTTCGCCACCCTTGACCAGGCAGTCCTTGAGCGCCAGCAAATGTTCGATCGGCGAGCGACGGTGATAGAACACGCCCATCGAAAACACCGTGTCGAAACCTTCCAGATTCGCCGGCAAGTCTTCAAACGGGAACGGCAGGTGCCAGGCATTCGGCTCTGACAGATAGCGCTGTACTGCCTGGAACTGGCAAAAGAACAGCCAGTTCGGATCAACGCCAATCACACTGTCTGCACCCGCGCCGAGCATGCGCCACATGTAGTAACCGTTACCGCAGCCGACATCGAGGATGCGTTTGCCCTTAAGGTCCAGATGCGGAGCGACGCGTGACCACTTCCAGTCCGAACGCCATTCAGTGTCGACGTGCACACCAAACAAGTCGAACGGCCCCTTGCGCCACGGCGACAAGCCCATCAATGCGCTACGCATCTGCGCGCGGGTTTCATCATCGCAATCGGTGTCGAGCTTCAGGCCGTTGAGCAGGTCGACTTCACTCGGCTGGATCTTCGGCAAGGCGTCCAGCGCACTTTGCCAGCGCTCCAGGTCGCCGTGACCTTTCTCCATTTTCTGGTCGAGTTGACGCTGCAGGGTGTTAGCCCATTCAGCCAGCGGCGTGCCAGCCAGACGGCGGGCGAGGGGGGACAGATCAATCATGGCAAGGCAATCAACGAGGCAAAGTTAAGACACTGGAACCACGGCACGACTTTCGAGAAACCGGCGGCCAACAGGCGTTCACGGTGTTCTTCGAGGCTGTCGGGCTTCATGACGTTTTCGATGGCGCTGCGCTTCTGGGCGATTTCCAGTTCGCTGTAGCCGTTGGCGCGTTTAAAGGCGACGTGCAGATCAGTGAGCAGCGCGTGCTCTTCGGTATCGTTGAAACGCAGCTTTTCCGAGAGAATCAGCGCGCCACCCGGCAGCAACGAATGACGGATGCGCGAGAGCAACGCGGTGCGTTGATCCGGGGCGATGAATTGCAGGGTGAAGTTCAGCGCCACCACCGAGGCGGGCTGGAAGTCGAGGGCGAGGATGTCGCCTTCGATCACTTCGACGGGCAGCAACTCCTGAAACATCGAGTCCTGACCGTTGAGGTACTCGCGGCAACGCTCGACCATGGCGGCGGAGTTATCCACCGCGATCACCCGGCAACCGTCGGTGCGCACGTGACGGCGCAGGGCTTGAGTGACAGCGCCCAGCGAGGAGCCGAGGTCGTAGAGCACGCTGTGCGGCTGAGCGAACTGCGCGGCGAGTACGCCGAGGTTTTCGACGATGGTCGGGTAACCCGGCACCGAGCGCTTGATCATGTCCGGGAACACCCGCACCACGTCCTCGTTGAAGGCGAAGTCGGGTACCTGGGCCAAGGGCTTGGCGAAAATGCGATCGGGTTCTTTGCTCACGGCGGTGTCCGGCGATGTCGGTGGAAAGGCCGGCATTTTAGCCAAACTGGCGCGGGGATGCTTGGGTTGTCTGATAAAGCGTGAAATGGCTGAAAAAAAGTGATTGGCCAAACTCAAAGATGAGACTTGGCCAATCATTGTTAAATGCGATTTACTCGAAATTCATTAATACGAGAAAGTCGGATGCACCCTTGACATGCAGTTCCCGATTACGTTGGTCGACGCCTTTGAAATCAAAGCTGATTTTGTACTGTAATTTTTCGGAACTGACGTCAGCTAGCTCAACAGTGAAAGTACCGCTATTCGCGTGATATTCGTAAGACTGAACGGAACCGAACCGAGTGCCCGTTTCAAAATAATAGGCACTGCGGAAAGGGAAGTTAGAGTCGGTAACGGCGTAATTGCCTTTCTGAATGTTTTTATTTAATACCAGTACCAAACCTTTTTTACTTCCTCGTGAGTAATCCGAAGCATTCGCGCGAGTCACCAGAGCGATATTTTCGGTATCGCAGGGGTCGATCTCGTACGCGACAATCTGGCTTTCAAATTTGACCCGACCTGAAACTGTGGCAACTGTTTCAGCGCTGACGGTGATGAAAGGTTCTACGGCGTTAGCAGAAATCGTATTGTTGTTTTTGAAAAAGCTCATGAGGATCGTCCTTGTTTTACATGGGTGGTTAGGTAGGGCCACTGAATACTAAGGACGGTTGAAGATCCTGGATACTGTCAGGTTTGACAGGTTTTTATAATATTTCGAGATGGGTAGCTGCCGGGTTATTCATTCCGAGCATTAATACTTACTTTATTGAATGCCGACGCCGCAATCCCCCATTGTCCCAACCAATAACTGAGAATAATCACATACGGCGCAGCGGAGAGCGGCGAAACAAATCGGTTGATCCCGATCACACTGTCAGAAAAAACAAATGCCAGCGCACCGGCAGCCGCCAACAATGCCGAGCGTTTCGGCACGTCGGTGCCCAGCCGGGCCAATGCGCGCCAGAGCATGGCGCTGATGGCTGTGCCGTAGACGATCACCGGCACCAGCAACGGGCCAAGTCCATTGGATAGCAGAATTCCCAGCAGCACCGCGCCTACACCCACGGCCAGCAGCAGTGGCAGCCATGCCAGGCGCCGGCAATCGCTCAAATAGGCCTTGAGATATGCCAGATGCGCGACCAGAAACGCGCCGAGCCCGAACACAAACAGATCGCCGGGCCACGCCAGCAGCACGTCGCCGAGCAGAGAGAAAATCAGGCCGAGGCTGATCCAGCGCCGATAGTCGCTGGGCGGTGCATCGTGTAACCAGCCGAGCAACGCCAGTACCGGCAACGGTTTGACCAACAGACAAAGCAGCGCTGCGTGCGTGCTGACACCGTAAAGAAAGGTCACCGCGCCCATCAGCGCCAGAATCAGCCAGCCCACGATCAGTTCACCGAAATGGCGCAGTCAAAGGTCTCCACCGGCAACACTTCCGGTGCCCATGGTTGCTGCGAGGTCAGACGCAGACGCCCGGTGCCAGGAGCGAACGCTTGAAAGCGCCAGGTGGAGAGTCCGGCCGCGCCGACCACACCGGCGTCCTCCGGATTGCTGTACACCTCGGGGCTCAGTGCGCGCAGCACGCCACCGGCCGAGTCCTGAATGGCCCAGCGATAACCGGTGGTTGGATTGCTTGGCAACATGACGATCAGGTTTTGCCCGTTGGTCAGCCGCACCGGGCATTCGCTCTGTTTTTCCACGGTCACGTTGTGTTTCGGTTGGCTGGCGCAAGCGGCCAGCAACGAGAGGGCGAGGGGGACAAACAGGCGAGTGGGGGACATAAGGTCAGCGGCTCCGGGCGTTCACGACGAACGGCGAGCATAACTGAAGATGAGACAAAGTGTGACAGTTAGCAAGTCCAGTGTTGTCAGCACTGATGCCATCGCTGGCAAGCCAGCTCCCACAGGTTTCTCGTTTGAACACAAGATTGGTGAGCACCAATAAACATTGTGGGAGCTGGCTTGCCAGCGATAGAGGATTTACCGGCGAGGAAAATCAGATGTGATCACGGTATAACCAGATCAACTTCAATGTCCTCGGCGTGTGTATTAAATGTCAGTTTGAAATTCAACCGGTATTTCAGGTTGATGTTGTCGAGGGTGGAATTGAATGTACCCGCTTTAGCGTAGTCTTTTCCTGCCATGCTGAGATAGAAAACTTCTCTCAGCCTTTGGTCGGGCACAAACGTTTGCTCACCGTCAGGTGTGGATCGATCGATGACTAACTTGATCGATTGTCCTTCTCTGAATCCAAGCCTGTAGGAGCCTTCAATGATGATGTAAGTGCTCTGATTATCTACGGTGATAAGGTCCGTTTCAAAAAGCGGACTACCGTTTTTCGTTGCGATAAATGTTTTTTTGTCTTTTATTTCGTCGCAAGCTTCGTGCTGCCTCATGATGTTGTTCCTCTCATAAATTAAAGATTCATGCCGAGGAACGGTAAAGGAGCTGGCACGGGTTGGGTACTGTCAGCTCTGTCAGTTTTTAAACACTATTTGCAATTAAGATTACGTTTTAATGCCCTGCTGCGGACTTGTTACCTTCATCACGGGGAATCGCTATGCCCGTGACGAAGGTCATTAAATGATGACTTCTTAGAAAAGCACCTTCGCCACATCGGCAAACTTCTTCGCGAAATGCACGGTAATCCCTTCCTTCAGATAATCCGGCAGCTCCTCGAAGTTACCGCGGTTAGGCTCCGGCAAAATCAACTCGAAGATCTTCTGCCGCCGCGCCGCAATCACCTTCTCGCGCACCCCGCCAATCGGCAGTACATGCCCGGTCAACGTCAGTTCGCCGGTCATGGCCACGCCTTTTTTCGGCGGCTGATTACGTGCGAGCGAGAGCAGCGCACTGGCCATGGTCACACCGGCGCTCGGGCCGTCTTTCGGGGTGGCGCCTTCGGGTACGTGCAGGTGGACGAAGGCTTCGTCGAAGAACTTCGCGTCACCGCCAAACTGCTTCAGGTGCGAACTGACGTAGCTGTAGGCGATCTCCGCCGATTCCTTCATCACATCGCCGAGTTGCCCGGTGAGTTTGAAACCGCGATTGAGCGTGTGAATGCGCGTCGCTTCGATCGGCAACGTCGCGCCGCCCATGCTGGTCCAGGCCAGACCGGTAATCACACCGGTGCCGGACAGCACTTGTTCGTTGCGGAACACTGGATGACCCAGTGACGCTTCGAGGTCTTTCGGCCCGAGTTTGATCACCGCTTTCGGGTCGTCGATCAGCTTCATCACCGCTTTGCGCACTAGTTTACCCATCTGTTTTTCCAGCTGGCGCACGCCGGCTTCACGGGCGTAACCGTCAATCAGGGACTTGAGCGCGCTGTCGCTGATGCTCAGGCTGCCCTTGGACACGCCGGCCTTTTCCAGCAATTTCGGCCACAGGTGACGCTTGGCGATGGCGACTTTCTCTTCGGTGATGTAACCCGACAGGCGAATCACTTCCATCCGGTCCAGCAGCGGGCCGGGAATCGAATCGAGGGTGTTGGCGGTGCAGACGAACAGGACTTTCGACAAGTCCATGCGCAGGTCGAGGTAATGGTCGAGGAATTCGACGTTCTGTTCCGGGTCGAGGGTTTCCAGCAGCGCCGAGGCCGGGTCGCCCTGGTAGCTCTGGCCCATCTTGTCGATCTCGTCGAGCATGATCACCGGGTTCATCACTTCGACGTCTTTCAACGCCTGCACCAGTTTGCCCGGCTGCGCGCCGATGTAGGTGCGGCGATGGCCCTTGATCTCGGCTTCGTCGCGCATGCCGCCGAGGCTGAAGCGGTAGAACGGCCGGCCGAGGGATTCGGCGATGGATTTGCCGACGCTGGTTTTACCCACGCCCGGCGGGCCGACCAACAGCACGATGGAACCACTGATCTCGCCTTTATAAGCACCGACGGCGAGGAATTCGAGGATGCGATCCTTGATGTCATCAAGGCCGGCGTGGTGTTTGTCGAGAATTTTGCGCGCGTGCTTGAGGTCGAGTTTGTCCTCGCCATACACGCCCCACGGCACCGACGTCGCCCAGTCGAGGTAGTTGCGGGTGACCGCGTACTCCGGCGAGCCGGTTTCGAGGATCGACAGTTTGTTCATTTCCTCTTCGAGGCGTTTCTGCACCTGCGCGGGGAGGACTTTGCCTTCGAGGCGTTGTTCGAACTGTTCGAGGTCGGCGCTGCGGTCGTCCTTGGTCAGGCCGAGTTCCTGCTGGATGACCTTGAGTTGTTCCTTGAGGAAGAACTCGCGCTGATGCTCGCCGATCTTGCGGTTAACTTCCGCCGAGATCTCTTTTTGCAGGCGCGCGACTTCGACTTCCTTGCGCAGCATCGGCAGGACTTTTTCCATGCGCTTGAGCATCGGCACGCAGTCGAGTACTTCTTGCAGCTCGGGGCCAGTAGCGGAGGTCAGGGCGGCGGCGAAGTCGGTCAGCGGCGACGGGTCGTTGGGGCTGAAGCGGTTGAGGTAGTTTTTCAGCTCTTCGCTGTACAGCGGGTTGAGCGGCAGCAGTTCCTTGATCGCGTTGATCAGCGCCATGCCGTAAGCCTTGACCTCGTCGGTCGGCTCGGTCGGCTGGTGCGGGTATTCGACTTCAACCAGGTACGGTGGGCGGTGGTGTTTGAGCCAGGTTTTGATGCGTACGCGGCTCAGGCCTTGGGCGACGAACTGCAGTTTGCCGTTTTCACGGCTGGCGTGATGGACTTTGACCAGTGTGCCGTATTCGGGGAGGGCGCCGGTGTTGAAGTGGCGCGGGTCTTCCTGGGGCGTGTCCATGAAGAACAGAGCCAGGGAGTGGTGGTCGGATTTGCTGACCAGGTCGAGGGTTTCGGCCCAGGGTTCTTCGTTGACTATGACCGGCAGGACTTGGGCCGGGAAGAACGGGCGGTTGTGGATCGGGATGATGTAGACCTTGTCCGGCAGGTTTTGGCCTGGCAGGGCGAGGCCTTTGCCGGAGGAGGTGTGTTCGATGTGGTCGTCTTCGGTGTAGTCGTCGGGGTGATCGGGGAATTCTTGCTGGTCGCTCATGGGGCACCTGCGCAATGGGGTATGGGTCTTAGATGGGGCAGGCTTTCGGTGGTTTCAATGGTGGGCGATGTTTCTGCTTGTGTGTTCAGGGTTTTGACAGGGGTCACGCTTTGGACTTGGCGGCCTTTGGGCCGACCATGTTCTTGGGGGGTTGGGTGTATATCCGTTTTTTTTGTGATGGCGGATTGAGGTTTCGCCCTTACGGCGAGTCACCTTTTCCAAACGCCGAAAAGGTAACCGAAAAGGCTTTGCTCCTGCGTTCGGCCCGCTCGCTGGGGCTCGGGGTTCCTTCGC
>NZ_RWIL01000169.1:0-11509 GCF_009764635.1 Pseudomonas sp. PB103
ATCGGGGATAAATCCCCTCACCACAATAATGTGTGTCAGTCACATATGGGTGTAGCAGTTGCAGAGGCAGTGCGTTGCGCGTGGTGCAGATGCTGCTCGGCCACAGCGACCTCTCCACCACGCAAATCTATACCCACGTCGCCCGCGCCCGCCTGCAAGAGCTGCACGCCAAACACAACCCTCGCGGCTGACACATCCCCTTTGTTTGAAATACTTACCTGTGGTGAGGGGATTCATCCCCGACGGGCTGCGCAGCGGCCCCCATCTTGGGCAGCTCGGTTTGACTGATAGATTGGGGGATGGTTTTAGGGCTGCTTCGCAACCCAGCGGGGATAAATCCCCTCGCCACAATAATGTGTGTCAGCCACATATGGTTGTGGGTCAGTTGTACAAGCATGAAGCTGTGTCAGTTACACATGAATGTATGGCGACAGGCGCATTCGGCCACCGTGGCCTTATGTGTTAGGCTTTGCCGGTTTGCACGATGGACGGTTATGACCCGGTGTTCCGGCACGGGCGTTCTGATCGTTTCATTTGTCCGCCTTCAGGAGTTCTCATGCGTCTGACCCAGATTTTCGCCGCCGCAGCCATTGCGTTGGTCAGCACCTTTGCCGTCGCCGATGACGCGGCCGACAAAGCCATTCGTAAAAGCCTGGAAAACCTCCAGCTCGAAGTCCCGGTAGAGACCATCACCGCCAGTCCTCTGCCAGGCATGTACGAAGTCAAACTCAAAGGCAGCCGCGTGCTCTATGCCAGTGCCGATGGCCAATACATCGTTCAGGGTTACCTGTTCCAGCTCAAGGACGGCAAACCGGTCAACCTGACCGAAAAAACCGAACGCCTGGGCGTCTCGAAACTGATCAATGCCATTCCGGTCGCCGAAACCGTGGTCTACCCGGCCATCGGCGAAACCAAATCGCACATCACCGTGTTCACCGACACCACCTGTCCGTACTGCCACAAGCTGCACGCCGAAGTGCCTGAGCTGAACAAGCGCGGCATCGAAGTGCGTTATGTCGCGTTCCCGCGCCAAGGTTTGAATTCGCCGGGTGACGAGCAGCTGCAAGCCGTGTGGTGCTCGAAAGACAAGAAAGCCGCCATGGACAAAATGGTCGATGGCAAGGAAATCAAGGCCGCCAAGTGCGATAACCCGGTTTCCAAGCAGTTCGCCCTCGGTCAGTCGATCGGCGTGAACGGCACACCAGCCATCGTTTTGGCCGACGGACAAGTCATTCCGGGCTACCAGCCTGCGCCACAAGTCGCCAAACTGGCGCTGGGCGCGAAGTAATTCGCATCGTCACGGTCAGCCGTGACGATCATGGCCCGGCAGCGACATCGCCGGGCCATCAATAGAGAGCCGCGAGCACGCGGTTGTTTTCCGGCCGACCCCGCGTCGGCCGTTTTATGGGGAGTTCACAGTGAATCCGGTCAAAGTAGGCATCTGTGGGTTAGGGACCGTCGGTGGCGGTACCTTCAACGTACTTCAGCGCAACGCCGAGGAAATTGCTCGTCGTGCCGGGCGTGGAATCGAAGTGGCACAAATTGCCATGCGCACGCCAAAGCCTCAGTTCCAGACGACCGGTATTGCGATTACCAACGATGTCTTCGAAGTGGCCACAAACCCTGAGATCGAAATCGTCATAGAGCTGATGGGCGGCTACACCGTTGCCCGCGAGCTGGTACTCAAGGCCATCGAGAATGGCAAGCATGTGGTCACCGCGAACAAGGCTCTGATTGCCGTTCACGGTAATGAAATTTTCGCCAAGGCCCGCGAGAAGGGCGTGATCGTGGCGTTCGAAGCGGCCGTGGCCGGTGGCATTCCGGTGATCAAGGCGATCCGCGAAGGCCTGTCCGCCAACCGCATCAACTGGGTCGCCGGGATCATCAACGGCACCGGTAACTTCATCCTCACCGAAATGCGCGAGAAGGGTCGTACCTTCGAAGACGTGCTGGCCGAAGCGCAGGCACTGGGTTACGCCGAAGCCGATCCGACCTTCGACGTTGAAGGCATCGACGCCGCGCACAAGCTGACGATTCTGGCTTCCATCGCGTTCGGCATTCCGCTGCAATTCGACAAGGCTTACACCGAAGGCATCACCAAGCTGACCACCGCCGACGTCAATTACGCCGAAGCGCTGGGCTACCGCATCAAGCACCTCGGCGTGGCGCGCAGCACTGCCGCCGGCATCGAGCTGCGCGTACACCCGACGCTGATCCCGGCCGATCGTCTGATCGCCAACGTCAACGGCGTGATGAATGCGGTGATGGTCAACGGCGACGCCGCCGGTTCGACGCTGTTCTACGGTGCTGGCGCCGGCATGGAGCCAACCGCTTCGTCGGTGATCGCCGATCTGGTTGACGTGGTTCGTGCCATGACTTCCGACCCGGAAAACCGCGTGCCGCACCTGGCCTTCCAGCCGGACTCGCTGTCGGCCCATCCGATCCTGCCGATCGAAGCCTGCGAAAGCGCGTACTACCTGCGCATTCAGGCCAAGGACCATCCGGGCGTGTTGGCTCAGGTGGCGAGCATCCTCTCGGAGCGCGGCATCAACATCGAGTCGATCATGCAGAAGGAAGTCGAGGAACACGACGGTCTGGTGCCGATGATCCTGCTGACCCACCGTGTGGTCGAGCAGCGCATCAACGACGCCATCGCCGCCCTCGAAGCGCTGGCCGGCGTCAATGGTCCGGTCGTACGGATCCGCGTCGAGCACCTGAATTAAATAGAAGCAGCTGCAAGCTTCGAGCTGCAAGCGGCAAGAGAAAAGCGGTCTGGCTTTTACTTGCAGCTTGTAGCTCGTAGCTTGAGGCCCAAACCGAAGGTTTGCCCTTATGCGATATATCAGTACCCGCGGCCAGGCACCGGCCCTGAATTTCGAAGACGTCCTGCTGGCTGGTCTGGCGACCGACGGCGGTCTGTACGTTCCGGAAAACCTGCCACGTTTCACCCAGGAAGAAATCGCTTCCTGGGCCGGCCTGCCGTATCACGAGCTGGCTTTCCGCGTCATGCGCCCGTTCGTCACCGGCAGCATTCCGGACGCCGATTTCAAAAAGATTCTCGAAGAAACCTACGGCGTGTTCTCGCACAGCGCCGTCGCGCCGCTGCGTCAGTTGAATGGCAACGAATGGGTGCTGGAGCTGTTCCACGGCCCGACCCTGGCGTTCAAGGACTTCGCCCTGCAACTGCTCGGTCGTCTGCTCGACTACGTGCTGGAAAAACGTGGTGAGCGCGTCGTAATCGTTGGCGCTACTTCCGGTGATACCGGTTCGGCCGCCATCGAAGGCTGCAAGCACTGCGAAAACGTCGACATCTTCATCCTGCACCCGCACAACCGTGTGTCGGAAGTGCAGCGTCGCCAGATGACCACGATTTTTGGCGAGAACATCCACAACATCGCCATCGAAGGCAACTTCGATGACTGCCAGGAAATGGTCAAGGCGAGCTTCGCCGACCAGAGCTTCCTCAAAGGCACGCGTCTGGTGGCGGTGAACTCGATCAACTGGGCGCGGATCATGGCCCAGATCGTTTACTACTTCCACGCCGCCCTGCAGTTGGGCGGCCCGGCACGTTCGGTGTCATTCTCGGTACCCACCGGCAATTTCGGCGACATCTTCGCCGGTTACCTGGCACGCAACATGGGTCTGCCGATCAACCAATTGATCGTCGCCACCAACCGCAACGACATCCTGCACCGCTTCATGAGCGGCAATCAGTACGTCAAGGACACCCTGCACGCCACGCTGTCGCCGTCGATGGACATCATGGTCTCGTCGAACTTCGAACGCCTGTTGTTCGACCTGCATGGGCGCAACGGTGCGGCGATTGCCGGTTTGATGGATTCGTTCAAGCAGGGCGGTGGTTTCAGCGTCGAGCAAGAGCGCTGGACCGAAGCCCGCAAACTGTTCGATTCGCTGGCCGTGGATGACGCACAAACCTGCGAAACCATCGCAGAAGTCTACGCGCAGACCGGCGAAGTACTGGATCCGCACACCGCCATCGGTGTCAAAGCTGCGCGTGAATGCCGTCGCAGCCTGGATATCCCTATGGTCATCCTGGGCACCGCTCACCCGGTGAAATTCCCTGAGGCCGTAGAGAAAGCCGGTGTAGGAAAAGCGCTCGAACTACCTGCACATCTTTCTGATTTGTTTGAGCGAAACGAGCGCTGCACCGTTCTGCCAAACGAGCTGAAAGCCGTGCAAGCCTTTGTCAGCCAGCATGGCAACCGCGGCAAGCCGCTTTAAGCCTGCAAAAGCTGTCACATTTTGAAGCCCGTCTCCTGACGGGCTTTTTTGTTTCTGCTGCCACACTGCTCGGGTTTTCACCCACGAAGGACGGGTGAGTCGATCACGAAGGAAGTGGCAATGTGGTTTTTTCGAAATTTGAAGCCGGCGACGGTCGGGCTGTTTGTATTGGCAATGCTGGGGTTCATGCGCTGGGGAGTGGCGGCACAACTGATGCTGCACGATGTCGAGGGCAGCAAGTTTCTGCCCGTGGAACTCGACGCCAGGGAGCGCCAATGGATCCGCGACAACCCTCGGATCATCGTCGCATCGGTGCAATATCCGTTGTACCTGTTCCAGGATGAACATGCTCACTGGAGCGGCTTGAACAACGAAGTGCTCCAGCGCATCAGCGCCATGACGGGGCTGCAGTTCGTGCATCAGGAGTCGTTCTCCACCGATCACATGCTCGAGCGGCTTGAGAAGGCCGAAGCGGACATCAGCACGACGTTGGCGATGAGTGATGAACGCAAAGTGTTTCTGGATTTCAGCCACGCCTTTGGCGGCGCCGGTTGGGTGTTTGTCGGCCGAGTCGGTGAGCCGCCGGTGCAGTCGCTGGAACAATTGGCCAAACGCGTGCTGGTTCTGCCGAGCCGCCACGCACTAGAAGGCATCATTCGGCGCGACTATCCATCGATCGAGATCCGCTCGGTCAAAACCTACGCTGAAGCGCGGGCGTTGGTCGAAAGCGGCGAGGCGTACGCCACCATCGAAAACGAAATCGGCGCGCAATTGTTTCCCTCGGGATTGCTGCGCGTCGGCGAACTGCTGGAGGGTAAATGGGAAGCCGATCACCTGGCCGTGCGCAAAGGCCAGCCGGAGCTGTTGAGCATCCTCAACAAGGCGCTCGAGGCGTTTCCTGCGGCGGAGCTGCGTGCCATTCGGCTCAAGTGGCTGGACGGCGTCTCCCCGACCCCTGCGCCTTCGATCTGGCAGCGGGTCACGGGTTGGGGCTGTTGGACAATGACCGTCATTGGCCTGTTTGGCGTGCTGTCGTTGATCTGGAATCGCCGCTTGAGCGCCGTGATCAAACAACGCTGCCAGGCCGAAAAAGACCTCGGCGATCAGTTAGCCTTTCAGCATGCGCTGATCGATTCGATGCCCGATCCGATATTTGTCCGCGACTTGCACGGGCGGTTGATCATGTGCAATCGCAGTTACGAAGAGGCGCTCCTGGTGCGATTCGATCAAGTGCAGGGGCGCTCGCTGCCGGAGGTCGATGCGCTGCCCAAGGCAACGGCGCTGATGTTGCACGATGAATTCATGCAGCAATTGCGCACGCGCAAGACACGCTTCAGTAATCGGCAGCTGCAGTTCAAGACCGGTCCTCGCGATGTTTATCAATGGACGGTGCCGTTTTACAGCGCTGATGGGCAGCTGCGCGGTCTGCTCGGAGGCTGGACCGATATCACTCATCGGCGAGTGAGCACACCGGGTCGGCATCCTTGGTGAACTTGGGAAAAGTCCTATAAGACGCGACTACTTTTCCGATGGGAGGCTGAGGACGGCTGCCCTAGAGTGAACGGCATCTGCGGTGAGAGTCCGCACCTGCCGTTTCCGAGGTTGCTCATGCGCTCGCTCAAAGTCCTGATTCTTGAACACAACCCCTTTCAATTGATGGCGCTGCACCAGATGCTCAATGCCATCGGTATCTACAACGTGCTGACCGCGCCTTCGCTGGCCGCAGCCTTGTGTTCTCTGGGGCACCGAGGCGCGGTCGATATCGCGATCTGCGATCCGCAACTCAAGGGCGGTGATGGCGTCGCATTGATTCAGCGTCTGGCGGTCGAGCGGCAAGCGCGAGCGCTGGTTCTTCTCGGTACGGTCGCACCCAGCCTGCAAAACGACCTCGAGGGCTTATTGCAGCAACACCCCCTGCAATTGCTCGGACGTTTGCAGATCCCGGTTTCAGCCGTACTCATGCGTGATTTGCTCGACCGCTACCTGAACGCCCTGCATCAGCCACTGGAGGTCTGAAGCGCGGCGTTATTTTTCTGTCATCTTCACCGTGCATGCTCTGCAAGACCGGTGACGCTCCACGGAAGGAGCCATTGGCAGGCAGAACTTTCTTCTCGGGCCGGTGGTCATTAATTGTGAACACGCCCCAGGCACTATGTTTTCGGACTAATGAGTGGAGATCGAGATGGAAAGTATCAGTCTATTGCTCGGTGAGGCTCTGAGCCCGTATCAAGTGACGTTGACCCCTCGTGGCAGCCATGGCGAATGCCTGGTGACCCTGAAGAACAGCAACGGCGCCATTGTGGTCGAACGCGAATTCAATCAGGCGCAGTTGAGCGACAAGCGCTTGCTGACCGATGTCGTCGACGGTTTGCACCGTGACGTGCTGATCGCCGAAGGGCGACTGGAACCCTGTGTGATTGCGGCATTGCGCAACGCAGCGCTGGACAAACGTGCGGCGCTGTAAAGATGAAATATTTTTTGTGGGAACCTTCCTGCATCCCTGTCAGTCAGACCCAGTAACAGCAGGATCAAGCATTGTGCTCCGGTGCTTGTCGCTTGCTGCTACTGGTCTTTATGTAGGCCACGTTTAACCCCGAGTCGTCTCCCCACTTCTCGGGGTTTCTTTTGTCCGGCGTTTGCCTATTGCGCGGCTTGATGCTCGAAAAATGTACGGGCTTCCTGCAAATAATCCTCACGTCGGTCGGGGTCCAGCCATGCGGCGTAGAGCTGATTCAGGTGTTCATGGGGCAGGGTGCGCAGCAGATGATTGATCTCGGTAATCGCCTGACGCCCCTGGGTAGTGTCGGAACAGGCGACATAACCTGACAGGTATTTGCCGTTGCCCTGGATCGGATAGAACTCCAGCTCATCTTCATTGATCTGCGCCTGTTTCGCCTGATAGCGAATCTCCGGCCAATAACCCAACACCACCTGCAGCCGACCCAGGCGCTGCATCGATAGCAGATTGGTCAGGGCATCGTTGCCGTAATGTGCGGTCAGCGCGGCGCTGGGCGCTTGATGCAACAGGCTGTCGATGAATTCGCCATAGCTGCGTTCCGCCACCACCCCGACTTTGCGTTCGGTAGCGGCCAGCAGCGCCGACAGATTCACTTCACCGTTGACCAGGTACGGTTCGAGCACCGAGCGATCTTGCTGGCGCACCACCAGTCCGTTGCCAACAGCGCGAATCGCCGGGATCGAATACGCCACCCACTGCGCACGTTCCTTGTTCCACAACAGTGCGGGATCGCAGGCGAACGGGTTTTCGTGGAGCATTTGCAGACCACGGGCGCGGTTGACCCGCATCAGCGTGTGTTCGTATTGCGGCATGCCGGCGATCAGCAGCGGCATCAATTGGTCGATCACGCCCTGGCCCTTTTTCGGGCCTTCGAAAATCGTCAGGGGCGGCAGGTCGCGCAGCAACCAGATCAACGTCGGCTTAGCCTGTGCCCCGGTCGACAGGGCCAGCAGAAACAACAGGCCGAACAGCCGCCACGTCCACCAATGGTGGGCGCGGTTGGCGTGCGATCTCTGCCGGCGCTTCAGCTTAAATGGCTCCGTCTTCGCGCAGGCGAGCGATCTGTGTCTCGTCATAACCAAGATCGTTGAGTACCTGCGCATTGTGTTCACCGAGCTGCGGTCCGACCCATTCGGAGGAGCCCGGTGTCTCAGAGAGTTTCGGCACAATGCCGGGCATCTTGAAGTCCTTGCCGTCCGGCAGCTTGGCGTGCAGGAACATTTCCCGAGCCAGGTATTGCGGGTCATTGAACATGTCTTCGGCGCTAAAGATCCGGCTGACTGGCACATCGGCATGATTGAGCAGGTCAAGTACGGTTTGCAGCGGTTGCGAATTGACCCAGCGATCGATCACGCCGTACAACTCGTCGCGGCGATTATCGCGGCCGTCGTTACTGGCCAGCGTCGGATCATTGGCCAGATCGTCGCGGCCGATGATCAGCATGAAGCGCTTGAAGATTGCATCACCGTTGGCGCCGATCTGCACATGCTTGCCGTCGGCGCTGGTGTGAATCGAGGAGGGGGTGATGCCGGGCATGATGTTGCCGGTGCGCTCGCGAATAAAACCGAACACATCGAACTCCGGCACCATGCTTTCCATCATCGCGAAAATCGCTTCATACAGTGCGACATCGACCACTTGGCCGAGCCCGCCGTTGACCTCACGATGCCGCAGCGCCATCAGTGCGCCGATCACGCCCCACAGCGCGGCAATCGAATCGCCTATCGAAATCCCGGTGCGCACCGGTGGCCGGTCTTCAAAACCGGTGATATAGCGCAAACCGCCCATGGATTCGCCAACCGCACCGAAGCCTGGCTGATCTTTCATCGGCCCGGTCTGGCCGAAACCGGACAGGCGCACCATCACCAGTTTCGGGTTGAGCGCGTGCAGGGTTTCCCAACTCAGGCCGAGTTTTTCCAGCACACCGGGGCGGAAGTTTTCGATGAGAATGTCGGCTTCACTGAGCAGTTTTTTCAGGATCGCCAAGCCATCAGGGTGTTTGAGGTTCAGCGTCAGCGACTTCTTGTTGCGCGCCTGCACGAACCACCACAGTGATGTGCCTTCATACAACTTGCGCCACTTGCGCAGCGGATCACCGCCGTCCGGCGATTCGATCTTGATCACTTCGGCGCCGAACTCGCCGCAAATGCGTGAGGCAAACGGCCCGGCGATCAACGTACCCAATTCAATGACTTTCACACCGCTGAGCGGTTTGTTGGCGAACGGCATACTGAATCCTGTAGGACAAGGCTGTGCGGATACAGCGTTTTAACATAGCCGGCTGTCAGACGCCGCAGGTTGATCGCCATCAATTCGATGATTGCCTACCGCATCGGTTAGACTTGCCGACTTTCCTCGTATCAAGAAGCCCGTTCATGGCCCAGCCGTCCACTACCTACAAATTTGAACTGAACCTCACCGACCTCGACCGCAGCGTCTACGAGAGCGTCAAGCAGACCATCGCCCGTCACCCTTCGGAAACCGAAGAACGCATGACCGTGCGCCTGCTGGCCTACGCCCTCTGGTACAACGAGCAGTTGTCGTTTGGTCGCGGTCTGTCAGACGTGGATGAACCTGCGCTGTGGGAAAAGAGCTTGGACGATCGCGTTCTGCACTGGATCGAAGTCGGCCAGCCCGACGCCGATCGCCTGACCTGGTGCTCGCGCCGCACCGAGCGCACCAGCCTGCTGGCCTACGGCAGCCTGCGCGTCTGGGAAACCAAAGTGATCCCGGCGATCAAGAACCTGAAAAACGTCAACATCGCCGCCGTCCCGCAGGAAGTGCTGGAGACGCTGGCCAAGGACATGCCCCGCGTTATCAAGTGGGACGTGATGATCAGCGAAGGGACGATCTTCGTCACCGACGACCGTGGTCAGCACGAAGTCCAGTTGCAATGGCTGCAAGGTGAGCGCGACTGATCCCGCGCCTGTAGCTGATTAATCCCACGTATTAAGAGAAGTCTCCGTCACCCCATGCGTATCGAACCTCGTCAACTGCCTGCCACTCTGCCGTTTCTCGGTGATATTCCGCCGCTGCTGACCCGCCTGTACGCGGCACGGGGCGTGCAGTCCGAGGCGGAGCTGGACAAGAGCCTGGCGCGGTTGATCCCGTTCCAGCAGCTCAAGGGCATTGATGCGGCGGTGGACTTGCTGGTGACGGCGCTGGAGCAACGCCAGCGCATCCTCATCGTCGGCGACTTCGACGCGGACGGAGCGACGGCCAGCACGGTCGGCATGCTTGGCTTGCGTTTGCTCGGTGCCGCGCACGTCGATTATCTGGTGCCGAACCGCTTTGAATATGGCTACGGCTTGACTCCGGAAATCGTCGAAGTCGCGATGACTCGCGAGCCGCAGTTGCTGGTGACCGTCGACAATGGCATCTCCAGCGTCGAAGGTGTGGCCGCCGCCAAACGTCATGGGCTCAAAGTACTTATCACCGACCACCACTTGCCGGGCGATGAACTGCCGCAGGCCGATGCGCTGGTCAACCCGAACCAGCCAGGTTGCGAATTCCCGAGTAAGGCACTGGCCGGCGTCGGGGTGATTTTTTATGTGTTGATGGCGTTGCGCGCGCGTTTGCGCAGCCTCGGCTGGTACGAGAACAAGCCGCAGCCGAACATCGGTGAGTTGCTTGATCTGGTCGCGCTGGGCAGCGTTGCCGACGTGGTGCCGCTGGACGCCAACAACCGGATTCTGGTGCACCAAGGCCTGGAGCGAATTCGCGCCGGTCGCGCACGGCCGGGGATCAAAGCGATTCTTGAAGTGGCCAAGCGTGACGCCACTCGCATCACCTCCACCGATCTCGGTTTTATCGTCGGCCCGCGCCTGAACGCTGCCGGGCGTCTGGATGACATGAGCCTGGGCATCGAATGCCTGCTCACTGCCGACGCCAACAAGGCCCGGGAAATGGCCGCGCAACTGGACGGCATGAACCAGGATCGCAAATCCATCGAGCAGGGCATGCAGCGTGAAGCGCTGGCGCAGCTCAAGGACTTGCCGGTGGAGTCGATGCCGTTTGGTCTGTGCCTGTTCGATCCGGAGTGGCACCAAGGCGTGATCGGTATTCTCGCCTCACGCATGAAAGAACGTTATTTCCGTCCGACCATTGCCTTTGCTGATGCGGGTGATGGCTTGCTCAAGGGCTCGGGGCGCTCGGTGCAGGGCTTCCATATTCGTGACGCGCTGAGCGTTGTTGCAGCGCAGCATCCGACCCTGATCGCCAAGTACGGTGGCCACGCGATGGCCGCTGGTCTGACCTTGCCGCAGGAGAATTTTCCGCTGTTTGCCGAGGCATTTGACGCTGAAGTGCGTAGGCAACTTCGCGAGGAAGACCTGACCGGGCGCATGCTCTCGGATGGCACGCTGGCGGTTGAAGAGTTCCACCTCGAACTGGCCCGCGCCCTGCGCCACGCCGGGCCTTGGGGCCAGCACTTTCCTGAGCCGCTGTTTCACGGTGTGTTCCAGTTGGTTGAGCAGCGCGTGGTCGGTGAGCGGCACCTGAAAGTGGTGCTGAAGAGCGAGTGTGGCTCGGTGAAGCTGGATGGCATCGCGTTTGGGATTGACCGGGATATCTGGCCGAATCCGACGATCAAGTGGGTTGAGCTCGCCTATAAGCTCGACGTTAACGAGTTTCGGGGCAATGAGACCGTTCAGTTGATGATTGCTCATATCGAACCGCGCTGAAGATCAAAAGATCGCAGCCTGCGGCAGCTCCTACATAGAAGTGCGCTCTGTAGGGGCTGCCGCAGGC
>NZ_RWIL01000170.1:0-12093 GCF_009764635.1 Pseudomonas sp. PB103
TCGACCAGCAGCACGATGGCGTCGTCTTTGTTCAGGCGGTTGTAGGTTGGAGTGGTCATGGTCTGCGTCCCTTTTCGATGTTGGAAGTTGTTGTTGCGTTCAAGTTGGGTACAGATTACTGACGCATTGAATTGGGATAAATCGGTTGAAAAGCGTTTTACCGTCAACCCATTCAGGACAATCAACTTCGCCTCTCTCGGCAAAAACGCAAGGACATTGCACGGTATCCGCTGGCACAGGTAGTATTGAGATAGATTCTCACTAACATCTGGAAAGACCACCAGTGCACTCTCCTCCGTCCAGCAAGCTGGGATTCTTTTTCAGCGACCATCACCGTTGGCTGCTGCAACACATCAACCGGCAGGTGCGCAATCACGCGGACGCCGAGGACACCGCCGCCGATACGTTTTGCCAGTTGCTGGTGGCACGCGTCGATCCGGACAGCATCGACCAGCCACGCGCTTACCTGTCGACGATTGCGCGGCGATTGATCTTTGACCGTCATCGCCGACGCAAACTGGAACACGCCTATCTGGAGCGTTTGTCTACGCTGCCGGAAGTGCTGGTGCCCTCCCCCGAAGAACAACTGCAACTGATTGAAGCGCTGGTGGCCATCGACCGGGCGATCGATGGTTTGCCAATGATCGTCAAAGCCACGTTCCTTTACAGCCAACTGGACGGGCTGAGCTACGTGGCGATTGCGCAAAAACTCGGGCTGTCGGAGCGGACGGTCAGCCGCTACATGAAACAGGCTTTGCGCCAGTGCTTTCTATGTGAAATGGCCTCATGAGCAAGGCGCGCCTGGACCCGGTCAGCGAGCAAGCCATAGACTGGATGGTCAAACTTCGCGCTGCCACACCTGACACTGCCACGCAGCAGCGTTTCGACGCCTGGCTGGCGAGCGATCGCGCGCACAGCCAGGCGTGGGACAAACTGCAGGAGCGGCTCGGCGCTTCGTTCAACACCGTTCGCACGCTGGACCGGCGCTTGCCCGGCCAGGCCAGCGAAGCCCGCCAGGTGTTATTGCAGCCGCAGGCTTCGCGCCGCGATGCCCTGCGCGTGATCGCCGGCCTGGGTCTGCTCGGCGGCAGTTTATGGCTGGGCAGCAAAAGTCAGTTCGGCGAATCGTTGCTGGCGGATCTGCACACCGGGCGCGGCCAGCGGCAGAATTTCAATCTGAGCGATGGCAGCCGTCTGAGCCTGAACGCTGACAGCTCGGTGGATTTGCGCTTCGATGGTCAGCAACGCGTGGTCATTCTGCGCCACGGCGAACTGCTGATCGACGTCGCACCCGACTCGCGTCGCCCACTGATCGTGCGCACCGCCGAAGGTGACATGCGTGCTCTGGGCACCCGTTTTCTGGTCGCTCAGGAGCAGGACGCCAGTCGCCTCGTGGTGTTGCAGCATTCGGTCGAAGCGCGGCTGTTCGACGGCACCACACAAATCGTCAGGGAAGGTCAGGCGGCGGTGCTTTCTTCGCGCACTATCACGTTCGCCAGCGGTGATGAGCGTCGTCGCGCCGATTGGTTGAACGGCCGATTGAATGTGCTGGATGAATCCCTGGCGCAAGTGGTCGAGGCCCTGCGCCCCTACTGTCGAGGATTTGTCCGTGTCGCTCACGACGTTCGAAGCTTGCGCGTACAAGGTGTGTTCCCGCTGGACGATCCCGAGCGGACCTTTAATGCCCTGGCCGAAACGCTGCCCATTCGAGTCGATCGCTACAGTCCCTGGCTGACCTTGATCAGTAAAAAATGAGCCGGAAAAAATATTTTATGAAAATCGTTCTTGTTTGTGTCCGGTTTTCATTTCTCATCGCACCTATCTCCTGACACTTGCACAAAAACAGGAGATTGTTGTGTTCAACACGTGGCCCCGTAACCTTTACGCTGGCGTTGCCTTGGCAACGCTGTCGACCTCAGCGCTGGCGCAAGACCTGACGTTCAACCTGCCCGCCGGCCCTCTGGCCAGCACGCTCAATGCCATCGCCGGTCAGAGCGGGCAGATCATTTCGCTGGAGCCTGCGCTGGTTCAGGGCAAACGTGCTCCGGCGGTGGTCGGGCAGATGCCGGCCGCGCAAGCGATGCAAAAAGCCTTGTCGGGCAGCGGTTTGCAGCTACGCGTGACGGGGCAAGGCAACTTCAGCGTCGAACCCGCCAGCGACAGCAGCGCCTCCCTGCAACTGGACGCCACCAACATCGTTGAACGCAGCCTCGACGCCACTACTACCGAAGGCTCGGGTTCCTACGCCGCGCGCGCCGTGAGCATCGGCAAAGGCACGCACACGCTCAAGGAAATTCCGCAGTCGATCACCGTGATGACGCGCAAGCAGCTGGACGATCAGGATCTGGTTGATCTGAAAGACGCGGTCAACAAAACCACCGGTCTGGTCGGCGTTCAGGGCGTGGGTAAAGGCATGATCATTACCTCGCGCGGTTTTCAGATCGATGACTGGCAGTACGACGGTGTGCCGATCCCGCGCAACTTCTACGGTTTGGGCAACTGGGCGACCCAGGATCTGATTTTCTTCGACCGTGTGGAAATTCTCCGTGGCTCCTCCGGCCTGCTGCAAGGCACCGGCAGCCCCGGCGGCGCGATCAATCTAGTGCGCAAGCGCGGGCAGAATGCGCCGACCGTGACCATCACCGGCAAGGCCGGCTCGTGGGATCATTACGGCCTGCAACTGGATGCCGGCGGCCCGTTGAATTCGACGGGCAGCTTGCGCGGTCGCTTAGTTGCCGACGAAGACCAGAGCCAGTCGTTCGTCGATTACGAATGGAGCAAAACCCATTCGCTGTACGGCGCGCTGGACTTTGATCTGCGCGACGACACCACCCTCGGTCTGGCCATCAGCAACTCCGATGGCGAGTCGCGCCCGATGATCCGTGGCCTGCCCCGCTACGCCGACGGCAAGCCGCTAAACGTGCCGCGCTCGACCTACGGCGGCGCGCGCTGGAACCATCTGGACATCGACGTCACCACGCTGTACGCCGATCTGGAGCATCGCTTCAATGACGATTGGGCGTTCAAGGTCGGCGCGGTGCGCATGGATGAAACCAACAAGGGTAAAAGTCAGCGCCTGCAAACCAGCGGCGCCGGTATCAATCCTGATGGCAGCGGCATTCAGTACGCCGACTTTGTTACTGATTTCGATGCGACCAAACTCGGTCTGGACATGAACGTCACCGGCCACTTCGAAGCCTTGTCCATGGCCCATGAAGTGATGCTCGGCGGCAACTATTCCAAATACACCTCCGACGATAAATACGCCCGCACCTTCAACAACAGCAGCACCGACACGATTTTCGACATCGACCACGACCGTCCGGACATCAGCTACGAAGGCATACTCAATACGCCGGGCGGCCAAGCCACGCCGAGCAAATACGATATTCGCCAGAAGGGTTTGTATGGCAGTTGGCGGGTAAAACCGATCGACTCGCTGACCCTGGTGCTCGGCTCGCGCGTCAGTTGGTTCGACTACAGCTACAAATACGCGACCGAACGAGCCTTCAGCAATGTGGCCGTCCCGCAGCCTGAAAGCACCATGAACGAAACCGGCGAAGTCACGCCGTACGCCGGCATCGTCTACGACCTCAGCCGCGAATGGGCGGTGTACGCCAGCTACACCGACGTGTTCGAGCCGCAAACTAACCGCACGGCGAGCGGCACGGCACTCAAACCAGTCGTCGGCAGCAACTACGAAGTCGGCCTCAAGGGCGAATTGATGGACGGCCGGGTCAACACCTCGCTGGCGGTGTTCCGTTATGACCAGGAGAACCGCGCCATCAACGACCTCGCGTCGGGCATGGTCTGCGACGGTTGGTATTGCTCCAACGCCGCCGGTAAAGTCCGCAGCCAGGGGATCGAAGCCGAGATCAGCGGTGAAGTCCTGAACAACCTGCAACTCTTCGCCGGCTACACCTACAACACCACCAAGTACCTGGATGACCCGGACAACGAAGGCAAAGTCTTCAGCACCTGGACACCGAAACACATGTTGCGCGTGTGGGGTGATTACCAGTTCAGCGGCGATTGGGAACGCGTCAGCACCGGCCTCGGTTTCACCGCGCAAAGCCATACGCTGGGTTACGAACACACCTACGATGTGGCGGGCTCCACCGTATGGAGCGCGCGCCTCGGCTACCAGTTGAGCAAGGAAATCGGTCTGGCGGTCAACGCCAACAACCTGTTCGACAAGCGCTACTACACCTCCGCGTACAACCAGCTCAACGGCAACAACAACTTCGGCGACCCGCGCAATGTGATGTTCAGCGTGAAGTACACGCCGGAGTTTTGATCTCGTCAGGGTGAGCAACACCGACCTGCCGCCGTTGCTTAGCGGCAGGTCGGCGCCGTTGCTTAGCGGCAGGTCGGCGCCGTTGAACCGTTGAATCGATGATCAGACGCGCAGCAGTTGCTGCGTGGTAGCCATCGAGGTGTTCAGCGATTGCCCGGTGCGCTGCAATTTGTTCAGCAGACTCGCGCCCAACCACAGCTGGTAGAGGGTCTCCGCCAGATGCCGGGCATCGCCCGCCGGCAGGCTTTTTTCCGCCTGACCTTGTTCGATGCACTGAGCAATGCGCGCCACCACTTGCTCGGCGCCGTCACGCAAGGTGAGGCGCATCGACTCGGACAAGTCGGCAACTTCGGCGCTGAGTTTGACCACCAGACATTCATCGCCATGCCCTTCCAGCGTGCAGCGATCCTGCCAGCCCTGCCAGTAATCCATCAGCCGCTCATAAGCCGTCAGCCCCGGCAGCGTCAGGCGTCGTTCCATGTCGGCGAGGTAGCCGACGAAGTAATCCGCGAGCAAGGCCTGGCCGTACAGCTCCTTCGACTTGAAGTAGTGATAGAACGAGCCCTTGGGCACGCCGGCGGTTTGCAGGATTTCGTTGAGGCCGACACTGGTGAAGCCCTTTTCGGCCATCATCCGGTGGCCGGTGTCGAGCAAGTGTTGGCGGGTGTCGTCGTAAGTCGGTTTCATGGGGCGCAAAGTACCAGACAATAGACCAGTCGTATATTTCAGAAGATGGCGAGTTTGCCACAGCTGCCGAGGAAAAACCTGCACGCGAAAAAATTACTAGACGACTGGTCTAATTGGAATCTATGCTGCGCCCCGTCAACCGCTTTTCCGGGTGTCGACGCCAGGCGAATCCCTCGCACGGCGAGTCCACCTGATCAATCCAGGGTGCTCTATGAAAATCTTGATGGTTTTGACTTCACACGATCAACTCGGCAACACCGGCAAAAAAACCGGTTTCTGGTTGGAAGAATTCGCCGCCCCCTACTTCGCCTTCAAGGACGCCGGTGCCGACATCACGCTGGTGTCGCCGGCCAGCGGTCAGCCACCGCTCGACCCGAAAAGCGACGAACCTGGTGCGCAGACTGCCGAGACCGATCGCTTCCGTAACGACCCAGCGGCACAACAGGCACTGGCCAATACCGGTCGCTTGGCGGATGTCCGCGCTGACGACTTCGATGCGGTGTTTTACCCAGGTGGCCACGGCCCGCTGTGGGATCTGGCCGAAGACGCGCATTCGATTGCCTTGATTCAAGCCTTCGACCGCAGCAACAAACCCCACGGTTTTGTCTGCCACGCGCCAGGTGTATTGCGTCACGTGGTGGCGGCAGACGGCCAACCGCTGATTGCCGGTCGCGCAGTCACTGGTTTCACCAATTCGGAAGAAGCCGCCGTCGGCCTGACCGACGTCGTGCCGTTCCTGATCGAAGACGAGTTCCAGCGTCTCGGCGGGCGTTACTCGAAGGTTGCTGACTGGCAAGTGCATGTAGTCACTGACGGGCAACTGGTCACCGGCCAGAACCCTGCCAGCTCCGCTGCGGTGGCCGAACAACTGTTGAAAATGCTCGGTTGATTCAGCACTGACTATTCAGTACTTATTTTTTTATCTCGCTAATAGTCGACTGGTCTAATAAACCAGTCGACAAGGTATTTGCATGAACCACAGCAGTTATTTCCAACCCGCGACACTGGGCCTGCACACCCTGAAAAACCGTATCGTGTTGCCGCCCCTCACCCGCCAGCGCAGTACGCAACCGGGCAACATTGCCAATGAATTGATGGCTGAGTATTACCAGCAGCGCGCCGGCGCAGGTTTGCTGGTGACCGAAGGCACGCAGATCGAGCCGCGTGGCCAGGGTTACGCGTGGACGCCGGGCATCCACACCGCCGAGCAAATCGCCGGCTGGCGCAAAGTCACCGAGGCTGTGCACGCGGTGGACGGGGTGATTTTCGCCCAGCTCTGGCACGTTGGCCGGGTGTCGCACACCGCGTTGCAACCCGACGGCGCGGCGCCGGTCTCGGCGTCCGCCGTGGCCACCGACCGGGTCAGCGTGTTCATCGAAACCGCGCCGGGCGCCGGCGCACTGGTACCGCCTTCGGCGCCGCGCGCGCTGAGCACCGATGAGGTCCAGGAACTGGTGCAGCTGTATATCCAGGCGGCGCGCAATGCCATGGAAGCAGGGTTCGACGGGATTGAACTGCACTGCGCCAATGGCTATCTGGTCAACCAGTTCATCTCGGCCCACAGCAACCTGCGCACCGATCAGTACGGTGGTTCGCTGGACAATCGCCTGCGCTTTTTGCGTGAAGTGGTGGCCGGTGTCGCCGAATGCATCGGCAAGGAAAAGGTCGGCGTACGTTTTGCGCCGCTGTTCACCACCACCGATGAAGCGCGGACTTACCTCGGCATGGTCGAGGAAGACCCGCACACCACCTACATCGAAGCGATCAAGATTCTGCAAGACGTCGGCATAGCTTACCTGTCCATCGCCGAAGCCGATTGGGACAACGCACCCGCCATGCCGCTCACGTTTCGCCAGGCCGTGCGCGACACCTTCAGTGGCGCGATCATTTACGCCGGCCGCTACAACGCCGAATCCGGTGCGCAGTTGCTCGACTCCGGACTGGCCGACTTCGTCGCGTTCGGCCGGCCGTTCATGGCCAACCCGGATCTGCCCGCACGCATCGCCAATGACTGGCCGCTGAACGCCTTGAACCCGGCCACAGTGTATGGCGGCAATGCCGAAGGCTACGTGGATTACCCTGTGTATGGCGGGTAATCGCTAAGCATCAGAAGACCCAAAGCATGCGCCACCATTATTTGGGAGCGCATGCTTTAGGCGCTATCGCCAGCGCTGAATGATTTGGCATAGCTGACCCTTCGCGAAAAATACCTATACAAATCCATATTTTCGTACAACTATTTGAAAGCAGACCTTTGCCGGTTCACGGCAACCCATTGCGCCTTCGATCGGGCTGAAGCCTTTCAAATGAAAAACGTCAAACGCTTGTGCCTGGTTCTGGGCGACCAACTGTCTTTCGACCTCGCTTCGTTGCAGGGGATTGATGGCGCTGGTGATGCAGTGCTGCTGGTCGAGGTGATGGAGGAAGCAACGCACGTTGCCCACCATCCGCAGAAGATCGCCCTGATCTTCAGCGCCATGCGCCACTTTGCTCAAGCCCTGCACAGGCGCGGCATACCTGTGCACTACGTGCGCCTCGACGATCCCGAAAACACTGGTTCAGTGCCCAGCGAATTAAAGCGCTGGCAAACCCTGCTGCAGGCGCAAGAAGTACACGTCACTGAGTGCGGCGACTGGCGTCTGGAGCAATCTCTGCGTGATTGCGCGGTTGCTATCCAATGGCACGCCGACACACGCTTCCTCTGTTCTCGCGACGAGTTCGCCGCGTGGGCTGCCGAGAAAAAACAGCTGCGCATGGAGTTCTTCTACCGCGAGATGCGCCGTAAAAGCGGCTTGTTGCTCAATGGCGACGGCACGCCCGTCGGCGGCGCCTGGAATTACGATGCCGAGAACCGCAAGGCCCTGCCGAAAAATGCCAAAGCGCCCTACCCGGCCAGATTTACCACCGATGCAATAACCGACGAGGTGCTGGCGTTGGTGCGCGAGCGTTTCGCCGGTCACTACGGTGCACTGGATGATTTCAACTATCCGGTGACACACGCCGACGCGCAGACCCTGTGGGAATACTTTCTCGACTATGGACTGGCCGGTTTCGGCGACTATCAGGACGCCATGGCCAGCGACGAACCCTATCTGTTTCATGCGCGCATCAGCGCCGCACTGAACATCGGTTTGCTCGACCTGCGCCAGTTGTGCAGCGATGTCGAGTCCGCTTATTGGTCCGGCCACATTGCACTGAATGCAGCCGAAGGATTCATCCGGCAACTGATCGGCTGGCGTGAATATGTGCGTGGCGTCTACTGGCTGAAAATGCCCGAGTACGCCGAGGGCAATGTGTTCGGTAACCAGCGGTCCTTGCCGGAGTTCTACTGGACCGGCGAAACGCAGATGAATTGCATGCGCCAGGCGATCGGTCAGAGCCTGAAACACGCCTACGCCCATCACATCCAGCGCTTGATGGTGACCGGCAATTTCGCCCTGCTGGCCGGGATTGCACCGAGCCAGATCTGCGAATGGTACCTGGCCATCTATATGGACGCGTTTGATTGGGTCGAACTGCCCAACACGCTGGGCATGGTCATGCACGCCGACGGTGGTTATCTCGGCTCCAAGCCTTACTGTGCCAGCGGCCAGTACATCAATCGAATGTCCGATTACTGTGGCGGTTGCACCTACAAGGTGCGCGAAACCACTACGGACGACGCCTGCCCGTTCAACGCGCTGTACTGGCATTTCCTCATGCGCCATGGCGATTTGCTGCGTGGCAATCAGCGCATGGGCATGATCTACAAAAACCTCGACCGCATGCCCGAAGTGAAACAGCAGGCATTGTGGCAGCGCGGCCAGCGGCTGCTCGACACACTGGATAACGGCGAAGCGCTCTGAACGTTGCGGGTGTCTTGCCGCGGTGCAACTTAAGCGTGACGCCCCCGGTCAATGGGTGAGATGGCGACTGGATGTGCGTTCGACACACTGATTGGACTCAGACCAGAAAATCAACAAGGCACGAGTGGTGGAATTCTGAAAAACCTTACCCGCGAGGAACTCGAGTCCGAAGTCACGCGCCTGCGTCTGGCCGTCAAGATGACCTGCGACGCGGTCTGGGACTGGGATCTGCAGACTGACCAGATCACCTGGAACGATGCACTGCAAGAGGCGTATGGCTATGCTTCGGGCACCATCGAGCCGACCTGTGACTGGCGGTTTGCGCAGATTCATCCGCAGGATCGCGCGCGTGTAAAGGCATCGATCGATACCGCGATCAATGGCTCCGGCACAGCCTGGAACGCGGAATACCGGTTCCGTTGTGAAGACGGCACCTACGCTGAAGTGCTGGATCGCGGGCACCTGATCCGCAACGCCGATGGCCGGGCCGAGCGCATGATTGGCGCCATGCTCGACCTGACACGCTCACGCAGAGCCGAAACCGCATTGCGCCTGAGCGAAGAGCGCTTCGCCACGATTCTGGAAACCATCGAGGCGGCGTTCGCCATCGTCAAAGTCAAGTTCGACGCCGATGATCGCCCCGTGGACTATTGCTTCGTCGAGGCCAACCCCGCGTTCGAACGTCAGGCCGGCGTCAACCTGCGGGGCAAATGGGTCACCGAGTTTGCGCCCAACCTGGAAAGCTTCTGGTTCGAAACCTATGGGCACGTCGCCAAGACCGGTGAGCCGGCAAACTTCGAAAACTACGCCAACACCTTCGAGCGCTGGTTCGATGTGCGTGCCGTGCGGGTGGGAGATCCTGCGGATCGGCAGATCGCAATCTTCTTCAGCGACGTCACCGAACGGCGCGATGCCCAGGAGCGTCTGCGCGTCAGCGAGGCCGTCGCCAAGGAAAACGTCGAACGCGTACAACTTGCCCTCGCCGCTGGCGCGATTATCGGCACTTGGCACTGGGACCTGCTCACCGACCGTTTCACCGTCGACGAAGCCTTCGCCCGGGTGTTCAACCTTGATCCGGCGCTGGGGCGTGACAGTCTGAGCCTGGAGCAAGTGGTGACCACCGTACACCCTGAAGACCGGGACGGACTTACCGCCGCGATCACCGCAGTCATTGCCCGAGGCGGCGCCTACTCCCATCAATACCGGGTCTGCGGCGCGGATGGAAAATACACCTGGATCGAAGCCAACGGCCGCGTTGAATGCGCCGATGACGGCACGCCGCGACGCTTTCCCGGCGTGCTAATCGATGTTGAAGATCGTCGCAACGTCGAAGCGGAACGCGACCGCGCGACCGCGGCGTTACGCGCACTCAACGACACGCTGGAGCAACGGGTGTCGGAGCGCACCACGGACCTTATGCAGGCGGAAGAGAAGCTGCGCCAATCGCAGAAAATGGAAGCCGTCGGGCAACTGACGGGCGGTTTGGCGCATGACTTCAACAACCTTCTGGCCGGCATTTCGGCCGCCCTGGAATTGATGCAAAAGCGCATCGCCCAGGACCGTCTGAAGGACGTCGACAAATACATGGTGATCGCCCAGGACGCGGCCAGGCGTGCAGCGGCACTGACCCATCGCCTGCTGGCCTTCTCCAGACGACAGACCCTTGATCCACGGCCGACGGATGTCAACTCGCTGGTTGATGGCATGAGCGAACTGATCCAGCGCACCGTAGGCCCCAGTATTCGCCTGAAAACCCACGCTGCCCCCGAGCTGTGGCCGGCACTCGTCGACGCCAGCCAGCTGGAAAACGCCCTGCTGAACCTGTGCATCAACGCCCGCGATGCGATGCCTGACGGTGGGCGAATAACGGTCGAGACCGCCAATCGATCGATCGACGATGAAGCGGCCCGCACGCTGGACATCCCCCAAGGGCAATACCTGTGCCTGTGCGTCACCGACACCGGTACGGGCATGAGCGCAGAGGTCATCGCCAAAGCCTTCGACCCCTTCTTCACCACCAAACCCATCGGCCAGGGCACGGGCCTGGGGTTGTCGATGATTTACGGTTTTACCAAACAATCCGGCGGCCAGGTGCGCGTGCATTCGCAAGTGGGCCAAGGCACCACGATGTGCATCTATCTGCCGCGCTATCACGGCGAGACCCGCCACGATCAAGCTGACCTGCGCAGCACGCCGGCAGCGCATGCAAAAACCGGTGAAACGATCCTCATCGTCGACGACGAACCCACCGTTCGAACACTGCTTAAAGACGTATTGGGCGACCTCGGCTACCACCTGCTTGAAGCCGCTGACAGTGTCGAAGGCCTGGAAGCGCTGCGCTCCGGTGCACACATCGATTTGCTGATCACCGATGTCGGCCTCCCGGGCGGCATGAACGGACGCCAGATGGCCGATGCGGGGAGGCAGATCAGGCCCAGGTTGAAGACCCTGTTCATCACCGGTTACGCCGAAAACGCGGTGCTCGGCAGTGGCCAGCTCGGGCCAGGCATGCAGGTATTGACCAAGCCTTTTGCGGTCGACACGTTGGTCTTACGGGTGAGGAATCTGATGGCTGCCAAGGTTGACTGAGGCGCGCCATCGCACGGTTTGGCCTGCCGTCTTCGCCGGATAGCGCCCAACCATTTTTCAGGCTCGCCAATAAAGAAAGCCTGCTTTATAAGCAGGCTTTTCGATTCACGGCTTCAGCTTATTTCTGCTGCGCCGTCAGCGCCGAGTAGCTGTTCATCAGGTTGCGATAGTTAGGGATGCGCTGCGACAGCAAGTTGCCCAGCCCTTCAATGTCGTTGCGCCAGTCGCGGTGCAGCTCACAGGCCACCGAGAACCAGTTCATCATCTGCGCACCGGCCTGGGTCATGCGGCTCCATGCAGCCTGCTGCACGGTGGTGTTGAAAGTCCCGGAAGCATCGGTGACCACAAACACATCAAAACCTTCCGCCAGTGCCGACAGCGTCGGGAACGCGACACAGACATCGGTTACCACACCGGCAATGATGATCTGCTTGCGGCCAGTCGCCTTGATCGCCTTGACGAAGTCTTCGTTGTCCCAAGCGTTGATTTGACCTGGGCGGGCAATGTACGGCGCATCCGGGAACATCTCTTTCAATTCCGGTACCAGCGGGCCATTCGGGCCTTGTTCGAAACTGGTGGTGAGGATGGTCGGCAAGTTGAAGAACTTGGCCAGGTCAGCCAGGGCCAGCACGTTGTTCTTGAACTCGTTCGGCGAGAAGTCCTGCACCAGCGAAA
>NZ_RWIL01000017.1:0-32308 GCF_009764635.1 Pseudomonas sp. PB103
CCGAAGGCTGCGATCTTTTGATTTTTAGAAGAAAGATCAAAAGATCGCAGCCTTCGGCAGCTCCTACAGGGATTTTCGTCAGACGCGGAAGGCTTGTACGGCTGTATGCAGTTGGCCGCCGAGTACCAGCAAGTTCTCGCCCTGTTCGCGACCTTGGCCGATCCGCAGCAAGTTATCCCCACCCAACTGATGAATCCGCTCGCTGTGGTTGCGAATCTCGCTGACTGCGCCACTTTGTTGCGCTGTCACGTCGGCAATGCGGATGGCCGTGTCAGAGATGGTCTGGATCGCGCCGACAATTTTATCCAGCGCGCCATCCGCCGCCTGCGCCTGATTGGCCGTGGCTTCGGCGTGTTCGACCTGTGCGCGCATGCCTTCGACCGATTGCCGCGCCGCCGTTTGCAGTCCGGCAATCAGCGTCTGAATTTCCGCTGTAGCCCCGGCAGTGCGCTGCGCCAGTGAGCGTACTTCCTCGGCGACCACAGCAAAACCACGACCCATTTCCCCAGCCCGCGCCGCTTCAATCGCCGCGTTGAGGGCCAGCAAATTAGTCTGGTCGGCAATCGAGCGAATCACCGTCAACACACCACCGATGGTCGCTGACTCCTCAGCCAGATGCTCGATCATCTGCGCATTGCCTTGCACCTCACCGACCAAGGCATGCAGCCCGGTCAGGCTTTGGCCGATCACTGTCTGGCCATGCTCCACGGCCAGTCCGGCATGACGGCTGGCGTCTGCGGCCTGCTGCGCATCGCCGGCCACTTGCTGAATGGTCGCTTCCAGTTCACCGAGGGAGTCGCGGATCAGCGCGGTATCGCCGGCCTGATGTTCAGCGCCACTGTGCAGATCGTTACTCAGTTCGGCGAGGGTGCGACTGCTGCCGGCGACTTGCTCGGCATTGCCACGAATGGTGCCGACCAGATCCACCAGATAGGCGCGCAAGCGATTGAGCGAAGCCTCGATGTCGTGCAGTTCACGGTTGGTCTTACCCAAATGAATGTCGCGGCTGAAGTCGCCCTCGGCCCAGGTTGAAAGCGCCGGGGCGAGATTGGTCAGGGTGCGCGAGAGCCGGCGCTGCAAGGTATCGATCAACAGTGCGATCAGCAGAATCAGGCCGATCATTACCCCCTGCATCAGGCGGACTTCGCCTTGAATTTGTCCGTGTTGCGCGCGTACCACCGGTTCCAGGCCGGCGATGGCCTGCTGCACAGCGGTGATTTTCTGGTGCGTGGCGGTACTGAGCTCGGTGCGTTTCTGGATCTGCTCCCGGGTACGCGCCAGCTCCGCCGGATAGCGCCCGAGCAGGCTGTTGAGTTCACGTTTGAGGCCGACACCGGCATCTTCGGCGACAGTTTTTTCGCTGCTTTCGATGCCCATCATCGCGGCGAAATCGTCGCTGCCAGATTCGTTGTTGGCGACGACGCCGAGCAAGGGCAGGGCATCGATTGCTTGAGCCTGGGAGCGGATATTGGTGACTTCGCGCTCAACATCGGCGGCCAGTTCACTGCGCCCGCTGCTGACCAGTTTGTCCCGTGCCAGCGACAGTTTGCCCAGGTGCTGCGAAGCGGCGAGCAGCGGCGTCAGATAAGCCGCATTGCCATTGGCGTAGGTGCTGAGTTGATCGAGACTGGCGCTCAGTTCACGTTCGGCCTGCAACAACAAGGCTTGCGGATCGCCGGCCAGTTTGCCGGCAGCGAGCAGGTCGGTTTTGCTGAATTCTTCCAGGCCAGTCAGGCTCGGACGCAGGGTGTCGGCCAGCGCTGGCGGTAATTCATTCAGTTCTGTCTGCAGGCCGGCGATGGCTTGGCTGGCGGCGCTCAGGCGCAAGGCGTCACCGCTGGCGAGGTAATCCTCGACGTTGCGCGCCACCTCATTCTGAAATTGCTGCGACAACCCCAGATACCGTTCCATCAACAGATACGGGCGTTCGAGGGCTTTTTGCGACCACCACAACGTGACGCCGAGTGCGAGGCACACGGCGACCAGCAGCAGCGTATTGAGATTGGTGAGCAACTTCAGGCGCATGACGGCTACCAACGGCAGAAATGGTAAGCGCCTGAATTTATTGCGGTTCTGTTACAGGGTTATGACCGATTCGGTGGAATCCGATGAAAAAGTGGCACTTTGCTTTGATTCGCGCGCGGTCTGCACACGATTGCGCCCGGCACCCTTGGCACGGTACAGCGCCTCATCGGCCTGGCTGGCCATCATCAGGCTGTCGCAATCGTCATGCATCTCCACCACGCCGGCGCTAAAGGTGCACCACAAATCCTGCGGCTGCGCCGGGTAATGGATCTCGGCGAAGCGCTGACGGATTTCGTCGAGCACTTTGTGCGCAGCTTCCATATCGGTGTCGGGCATGACGATGGCGAACTCTTCACCGCCATAGCGGCCGATGAAGTCGGTCTTGCGCAAGCGCTGTTTAAGGAACAGTGCGAGGCTCTTGATCACGCGGTCGCCCATTGGGTGGCCGTGGCTGTCGTTGACCCGTTTGAAGTGGTCGATGTCGAGCATGGCAAAGCTCAGCGGCTTGTTCTCGCGGCGGGCGCGGAACGAGCAGTCTTCAAGCAATTGCAGAATGTGCGTGTGGTTGTACAAACCGGTGAGGCTGTCGCGGACCATTCGCGCTTTCAGATTGCGCGCGCGGGCGGCGCGGTTGCGCACGGTAGTGATCAGATGGCGCGGCTTGATCGGTTTGGTCAGGAAGTCGTCGCCGCCCTCGCTCATCGCGTCGAGCTGCTTGTCCAGATCGTCCTCGGCCGACAGATAGATGATCGGCACGCTGACATAACGGTCGTTGTGGCGGATCACCTTGGCCAGTTCGGTGCCGGTGCAGGCCGGCATGTACATGTCGAGAATGATCAGGTCGGGCTGGAAATCCGCGAGCTCGGCCATCGCCTGAATCGGTTCGATCAAGGTGCGGGTGACGATGCCGGCGCTGTTGAGCAGGCGCTCGGTGTGCAGGGCCTGTGCGCGCGAATCGTCGATGATCAGCACTTTGTAAGGTTCGTACTGGGCGACGCAGGTAAGGACTTCGATCTTTTCCAGCAGGCTCGACGCTTCGAGGGTGCCGGTGAGGAACTCCTGGCCACCGGCGCGCACGGCGGCGAGACGGGTCGGGGTGTCGGTTTCATGCAGGCTGAAGAACAGCAGCGGCAGCGGTTCATCCAGACCGACCTGGGCTTCGGCGGCGAGCTTCAAGCCGACACCGGTACCGCTGAAATCCACGTCCATGACGATCGCCGCGGGCAAGCGCTCGATCATCGAGGAGCGAAACGCGGAAACGCTGTCCAGCGCCTGCGCGCTCAAGCCGAAGAATTCCAGTTGTTTGGCCAGACGCTCGGCACGGTCGTGATCCTGCAGCATCACGTAAATCGGTTTGCGCAGCGGCGGCAGGAACGTCTGGTCGAGTTGATCGCCATGGCGCAGGCCGGTGCGCGACAAGCGCTGCATCAAGCGGTTGAGGTCGGTGATCAGGCCGCTGCTGAGGCGGCCGCGATTGGCGTCCACCGCTTCCAGCGACTGGCTGATGTGGTGCGCGAGTTGCGTGTGTTCCGGCTGTTCGAAACGCTCGGCAAAACGCAGCAGGCGCAAGTTCGCCTCGCTCAATTCGGCGAGGTCGACGGTGGACCATTCACTGCGTTGCAGGCGCTGCCATATCTCAAGAATCTGACGTGCCTGATGAATTACCCGCTGGGCAAAGTGGTGCTTGAGACGCTCACGGCTGGGGTCTTCTGGCTCGGTCATATCCTGACTACTAGTTAGGCTGCATGCTGAGATCGACTGGTGGCTCTATGCTAGCACCTCTTTTCCCTTAGACGAGTGTCGTACATCAATAATCTGCAGTACGACACAATTCAGTTTCTGACCGAAGAGTCTTATTTTCGACCTGTTCGTCGGCGAAGTCCCCGCTAATCGGGCGTATTCCCGGTCAGGTGCTTAACTCAGGGTGATTTCTCGCGGGCGTCCGTATCCATGCGCTGAATGAGCGTTTTGCGGATTTCCCCAGGTCCGCATCAACCCGGATACACATGGCGGCCTCAGGGATTCCCCTAGTTCTGATCGATACGTCATTCGCCCACATCATTTGCGGCTTATCTCTGCCGGCGGGTGCCCGGCCTTGGCACGTTGTTGTATGGTTGTGGTCGAACCGTTGAACCCAAGTGATTGAAAGGATATCGCCATGCTGGACTGGAAAAACCGCGCGGGCAGCGCGCCTGAACGTGCCGCTGAACCCAAGTCGGCCACCCGCAGCTACGTTGGCGGGCTGTTGTTCAGCCGCGCACTGGCCACCTTGATCGGCATTTACCTGCTGGTGACCATTGGCCTCGGCTGGTATTGGAGCCAGGAGCCCGCGCTGTTTCCGGTGGCGCAAAATGCCCAGGCGGCAGCCGAGAAAGAAGGCAAAAAAATGGTGGTCGGCTACACCACGGTGGAAACCCTGAAGACCGTCGCCGGCACCTTGCTCGACAAGCCGGGCGGTTATATTTCCAACGACCGTTTCCCGCCAGGCCTGTGGATGGACAACACGCCAAGCTGGGAATACGGTGTGCTGGTCCAGGTCCGCGACCTGACGCGCGCCCTGCGCAAAGACTTCGCCCGCTCGCAATCGCAGTCGGCTGAAGATGCCGATCTGGCCAAGGCCGAGCCGCGCTTCAACTTCGACAACAAGAGCTGGATCCTGCCGTCCAGCGAGTCGGAGTATCAGGAAGGCATCAATTCCCTGAGCCGCTATCAGGCACGTCTGTCTGACCCTACCCAGAAAAACGCCCTGTTCTATGCGCGCGCCGATAACCTCAACAACTGGCTGGGCGATGTCGGCACTCGTCTTGGTTCGCTGTCGCAACGGCTGTCGGCCAGCGTTGGCCGGGTCAAGCTCAACACGGCGCTGAAAACCGAGGTTCCGGCGGTCGGCGAAGTGCCGCAGGTTGACGAAGAAGTCGTCGAGACACCGTGGATGCAGATTGACAACGTGTTCTACGAAGCACGCGGTCAGGCGTGGGCGCTGTCGCATTTGCTGCGCGCGATTGAGGTCGACTTCGCCGATGTATTGGCGAAGAAGAACGCCACGGTCAGCGTGCGTCAGATCATCCGTGAGCTGGAAGCCTCGCAGGAACCGGTCTGGAGCCCGATGATTCTTAACGGCAGCGGCTTCGGCGTCTTGGCCAACCACTCGTTGGTCATGGCCAACTATATTTCCCGTGCCAACGCCGCTGTGATCGATCTGCGTCAACTGCTCAATCAGGGATGAGTCATGTCCGATAGCCTGAAAGAAGCGGCGCACCGAGCCGCTTCGGATGCCGAACAGATTGCCTGGGTCGACGAGCAGGACAACCTGCTCGGCGCGCTGGTGCGTTCCGAGTTGCGCGAGCGCGGGCTGATCGGGCGGGGCACTTACATCATGCTGTTCAATTCCGCCGGTGAGCTTTGTGTGCATCGGCGCACCTTGAGCAAGGCGATCTATCCCGGTTGCTGGGACGTCGCGGCGGGCGGCATGGTGCAGGCCGACGAAACCTACGCCGAGTCGGCGGCCCGTGAGCTGGAAGAGGAGTTGGGCGTGAGCGGCGTGGAACTCACGGCGCACGACCATTTCTTTTTCGAAGACACCGGTAACCGGCTCTGGTGTTCGGCGTTTTCCGCCGTGTGGGACGGCCCGCTGATCCTGCAACCGGAGGAGGTGCTGGAAGCGCGCTTTATTCCAGTCGGGCAGGTGATGCAGGAAATCCAGCAAAAGCCCTACTGCCCGGACTCCTTGGCCGCTTTGAAGCGCTATCTGAAGGCGCAGCAAAGCGACGTCGCAAAGAACACATAAATTGGCGCCGATTGGCACTTAGCAATCGGGATTTTTGCCGTTACACTGCGCGACCTTTTTTCAAACTGCACCGGATAGTTTGAGGTTGGCCTGCTGACCTACTGTAGGAGCTGCCGAAGGCTGCGATCTTTTGATCCTGGTTTTTAAAATCAAAATCAAAAGATCGCAGCCTTCGGCAGCTCCTACATGTCAGCTGTCCAGGAATCGATATCCGGTGCAGTAGCGCTGCCCCTGCCTGAGTGGGGCTTCGCGGTCGCTGACCTTGCCCAAGGTTGCGATCAGTCTTTGTCCTCCCAAGAGGATTGCCGGTGGCCAAAAAAGCCGCATCCTTCGCCGCCCTTGGTGGCCTGGTATTTTCCACCGACGCAGGTCGTCATTGCCCGGAATGCAGTAAGCCGGTGGACGCCTGTATCTGCAAACAAACCGTGATCCCGGCCGGCGACGGCATTGCCCGCGTGCGACGCGAGAGCAAGGGCCGTGGCGGCAAGACGGTGACCACCATCACCGGCGTGCCGCTGGCCGAAGACGCGCTCAAAGAGTTGGCGACAACGTTGAAGAAACGTTGCGGCACTGGCGGGGCGTTGAAAGACGGCATCATCGAAATCCAGGGCGATCATGTCGAGCTACTCTTGGCTGAGCTGATCAAGCACGGTTTCAAAGCGAAGAAGTCCGGCGGCTAGCAGCCTCTGTGAAATCCATCTGCGGCTTGATCCGGCACTGAAATACTTCAGGTCCGGCGTCGTCTCCATGGTTTTCACAGAGCCTGTTCATGACCGGTTTCTAAACTCCACGCGGTCAGCGCGGTCTACCGCCGCGCTGACGAATCGTCATTTTCATTCTTTAGACTGCGCCGGCCTGCAATCAGGCGACGCACTATGACTTCTTTATAGGGGACTTCGATGTCCGTACGACGCACACGTAAAGACGATGGCAGCCAATGGACAGTTGCGGACAGCCGCAGTGTTTACGGGATTCGCCATTGGGGGGCCGGGTATTTCGCGATCAATGAAGCCGGTCGCGTCGAAGTTCGTCCGAACGGCCCGAGCAGTTCGCCTATCGACCTGTTCGAGCAAGTCGACCAACTGCGCAAAAGCGGTTTGTCCTTGCCGTTGCTGGTGCGTTTCCCCGACATCCTGCAAGACCGTGTCCGCCAGTTGACCGGCGCTTTCGATGCGAACATCGAGCGCCTGGAATACCAGAGCAAGTACACCGCGCTGTACCCGATCAAGGTTAACCAGCAAGAAGCGGTGATCGAGAACATCATCGCCACCCAGGACGTCTCCATCGGTCTGGAAGCCGGCTCCAAGCCTGAGCTGCTGGCCGTGCTGGCGCTGGCGCCGAAGGGCGGCACCATCGTCTGCAACGGTTACAAGGACCGCGAGTTCATTCGTCTGGCGCTGATGGGCCAGAAGCTTGGCCACAACGTGTTCATCGTCATTGAGAAAGAATCCGAAGTCGCCCTGGTGATCGAAGAAGCCGCCTCGCTGAAGGTCAAGCCACAGGTTGGCCTGCGCGTGCGCCTGTCGTCGCTGGCGTCGTCGAAGTGGGCGGACACCGGTGGCGAGAAATCCAAATTCGGTCTGTCGGCGGCACAGTTGCTGTCGGTGGTCGAGCGCTTCCGCGCGGCTGGCCTGGATCAGGGCATTCGCCTGCTGCACTTCCACATGGGCTCGCAGATTGCCAACCTGGCTGACTATCAGCACGGTTTCAAAGAAGCGATTCGTTACTACGGCGAACTGCGCAACCTCGGACTGCCGGTCGATCACATCGACGTCGGTGGCGGTCTGGGCGTCGACTACGACGGCACGCACTCGCGTAACGCCAGTTCGATCAACTACGACATGGACGATTACGCCGGTGTCGTGGTCGGCATGCTCAAGGAATTCTGCGACGCGCAGGCCCTGCCGCATCCGCACATCTTCTCCGAGAGCGGCCGTTCGCTGACGGCGCACCACGCGATGCTGGTGGTGCAGGTGACCGACGTCGAGAAACACAACGACGAAATCCCGCAGATCGAAAACAAAGAATCGCTGCCGGAAACCGTACAGTGGCTGGTTGACCTGCTCGGCCCGACCGACATCGAAATGGTCACCGAAACCTACTGGCGCGCCACGCACTACATGAGCGACGTGGCCGCGCAGTACGCCGACGGCAAACTGACCCTGGCTGAAAAAGCCCTGGCCGAGCAGTGCTACTTCGCGGTGTGCCGTCGCCTGCACAACTCGCTGAAAGCCCGTCAGCGTTCGCACCGTCAGGTGCTCGACGAGCTCAACGACAAGCTGGCCGACAAGTACATCTGCAACTTCTCGGTGTTCCAGAGCCTGCCGGACACTTGGGCGATTGACCAGGTACTGCCGATCATCCCGCTGCACCGTCTCGATGAAGAGCCGCTGCGTCGCGCGGTGCTGCAGGATCTGACCTGCGACTCCGACGGCAAGATCAATCAGTACGTCGACGAGCAGAGCATCGAAACCAGCCTGCCGGTACACGGTTTGAATGAAGGCGAAGACTACCTGCTGGGCGTGTTCCTCGTGGGCGCCTATCAGGAAATCCTCGGCGACATGCACAACCTGTTCGGTGACACCGACTCGGTGAACATCTATCAGAACGCCGATGGCAGCGTGTACCACGCCGGAATCGAGACCCACGACACCATCGAAGACATGCTGCGTTACGTGCACTTGTCGCCGGAAGAACTGATGACTCACTACCGCGACAAGTGCGCCAGTGCCCGCATCAGTGCCAGCGAGCGCACGCAATTCCTTGATGCCTTGCGTCTGGGCTTGACCCGTTCCTCCTACCTGTCTTCCTGACATCGGCTGTGATCTCGCCGGGTTGTATGAATTTTTCCCACACGCTGTGGAAAATTCGGATAACCCGGTGGGATATCTCCTAAATTCCCCGCCAAATCCTCGCTTATCCCTGCCCGCAAACTCATTTGGTCTGCTTTTCGCGTAGGTCATTTCCTAAGTTGTACTTCGGCACTCTACTCGGCCATGGCTCTCGGCGAGAATCCCCGGCCGCCCCTCCTGTAGAGATCCGCCTATGTTTGATCCAGTCAACGAGCCGACGTTTCGTCTCGATGTAGCGGGCTTGTCCGACGCCTTCGAAGTGCTGGCGTTTTCCGGTAGCGAGGCCCTCAGTGAGCCGTTCGCCTTCGACATCGATGTGTTGGTCGAGGATGCGCAACTGGATCTCGCTGGCCTGTTGCACCGTTCGGTGTTTTTGCAGTTCGGCGCCGCGTGCAACGGCGTTCACGGGCTATTGCACAGTGTTGTCCAGCACGAGCATGGCCAGGGTTCGAGGCTGTGCCGGGCGCGGCTCGGCCCGAGGCTGAACTGCCTGGACCTGCGTTACAGTCAGCGGGTGTTCAGTGCCTGTTCGATACCGCAAATTCTCGCGCAAGTGCTCAAGGAGCACGGGATCGTCGGTGCCCAGCGACGCTTTGAGTTGGCGGGTGACTATCCGGCGCTGGCTTTCTGCACTCAGTACCGGGAATCCGATCTGCAATGGCTGCAGCGCTTGTGTGCGCAAGCCGGCATCCATTATCACTTCGAGCATCGACGCGACGGTCACTGCCTGGTGTTCGGCGACGATGTCGCGCGCCTGCCGCGCGCGGGGGCGGCGCGTTTTGCTGGCGAGGCGGAGGACGAGGCGCCAGCGGTCCGCCGATGGCGCCTGCAGGATGTCTGGTCGCCCGATGCCCACGGCGCGCCAGTTGCGCAAATGGCCGAGGGCGAAACCGATGTGCCGAGCCTGCGCAGTGGACGCTGGTTGCCGTTGGCGGGGCATCCGTTTGCCGAATGCAATCGCCAGTGGCTGTTGTCGCGGGTTGAACACCATGCTGATCTTTCGCTGGATCCGCCGTATGGCAACCGGGTTTTCGCCACCCTTAATAACCCATCGCGTGTCCCCGACATCCAACCCGTCAAGCCGCGGATGCACAGCCTGCAACGCGCCTGGGTGGTGGAAGTGGATGAGCCTCGTCCCGACTGCTCGCGGCCGGTGGCGGTGCAATTCGACTGGCTGTATCAGGGCGAAGGCGCCGCCGCTAGCCACTGTTGGCTGCCGTTGGCGCCAGCACTGGCCGACAAGGCATTGCCGTGGTTGCGTGAAGGGGTCGAGGTGGTGGTGAGTTTTCTTGAGGGCGATCCGGATCAACCGGTGATCAGTGGCGTGCTGCAGGCGCCGCTTGCCGATGAAGAAAAACCGCAGGAACCGGCCCCGCTGCCGGAGCATTTGCACAGTGAAGGCTTGCCGCAACTGTTGAAGAGCGCGCAACCCCTGGTGCTGTTGTGCCTGATGCCTGGCGGTGGCAGCTACAACCATTGTCGGCAGTCGGTTTGCAGCTGTCGGCTGGTCAGTGCGCTTGATCAGAGCGGTCGCGGATGAGCGCCGTAGCGCTCGACCCGATGTCGTCATGGTTGTTGCTGGATGTCCAGGAGTCGCCACAGGCGCTGAAGGTGTTGCGGCAGGCGTTCGCCGGGCTCACGTATTTCTGGCTGTTCGACAGCACCGAGTTTCAGGCAGTGCGTGAGCAAGGGCCGTTGCTGATCGAATTGCAGGACAGCGAAGCGCTGCAAGCGTTATGCCTGCGCGACCCACAGCTCTGGCGCGGCCTGTTGCTGGAGAGCGCCGCTTCGACACCGGCGCTGCTCGCGCATTTGCGGCGCATGCTCACCGTTTCCTTCGGCCTGCACCATCGCGCCATGCTCGGCTATTACAACCGGCAGACTGCCAGTTACTTCTTCGATGCCTGTGATGCCCGTGAGTTGAGCCGCTGGCTCGGGCCGATCGACCAGTTGCGCTGGTTCGGCGGCACGTGGGCAGACCGGGCGATCGGCAGTCAGGGCTGGCAGCAACTGCGTAACCCAGGCCTGGCGGTGGCGCCGCTGGCCGTTGAGGAAAGCCTCTCGGCGCGGCAACGCGAACGCCTGCAAAGCTGCCTGCTTGAGCAGCACATCTGGCGCTGGTGCCAATCAATGGGAACCGATTACGCAACGCTGTCCTCCCATGTTCAGCAGGGGCTGGCGCTGGGTTTCAGCGATCGTGACGTGCTCGATGGCTGGCTGTGGCTACGCTTGCTGCATCCGCGGGCTGTGCTGGTGCCGCCGCCAGCGGGATTGACCCAGCAGGCAGGGCTCGATCATGTGCGCCGCCAATGGCAGAACGATCAACCGTGAAACAGAGGTTCGGCGCTTATGGCAGGTACGTTTCGGCAACGGTTAAGTGCACTGATCGGCGGGCTTGTGCTTCTGGTGCTTGGCGGTTGTTCGCCGGTGAAAGTGCTCAATGCCCTGACCCCGGACGACACCTTCGATAAAACCGCGGGCATTGCCTACGGCGATGATCCACGGCAGAAGCTCGATGTCTACGTGCCGCGCCATCCGCTCAAGGGCGCGCCGGTGGTGGTGTTTTTCTATGGCGGCAGCTGGAACAGCGGCGACCGTGGGGATTACACCTTTGTCGGCGAGGCGCTGGCGTCGCGCGGGATTGTCGCGGTGCTGGCCGACTATCGGTTGTATCCGCAGGTGCGTTATCCGCTGTTTCTCGAAGATGGCGCGCGCGCTGTGGCGTGGACCAAGGCGCACATCAGCGAATATTCCGGTAACCCGCAGCGCCTGTATTTGATGGGCCACAGTTCCGGTGCCTATAACGCATCGATGCTGGCGCTGGATACGAATTTGCTCGGGGCGGTCGGGATGTCACCCAAGGACCTCAGCGGCTGGATCGGGTTGGCCGGGCCGTATGATTTTCTGCCGATCGAAAACCCCGACGTGCGTCCGGTGTTTTTCTGGCCGGATTCTCCAGCGCAATCGCAGCCGATCAACCACGTCAGCCGGGGCGCGCCGCCGGCCTTGTTGATTGCGGCGAGCAAGGACAACCTGGTCAACCCGACGCGCAACACCGGCGGCCTCGCCAGCAAGCTGCGCAAAGCCTCGGTGCCGGTGCAGGATTTGTACTATTCGCGGCCAAGTCACATCACCCTGGTGGCCACTCTTTCACGCCCATTGCGGCGGCTGGCGCCGGTGCTTGATCAAGTGGTCGGCTTCATCGAACACACGCCGACTCAGTGAGCCGCACCGCTAAACCAGCCATCGTTGCGCTTGAGCCACCAGGCTTGCGCGCCGAGGGTGAGGCTGCGCAACACCATGAACAACAGGAAAGATATCCACAGGCCATGGTTGCCCAGGCCTTGCAGCGCCCAGGCGAACGGCAGCAGCAGAACCACCGTCATCAGCATGCCGTTGCGCATTTCGCGGGCGCGAGTGGCGCCGATGAACAAGCCGTCGAGCAAATAACTCCACACCGCAATCAATGGCAGCACAGCGAGGTAGGGCAAGTAGATGAACGCGGTGTCGCGCACGCTCTGGATGTTGGTCTGCATCTCGATGAACAGATGCCCGCCGAGCAGGAACAACGCGGCAAAACCGAGGCTGGCGATCAGTGACCAACCGCCGGCCACCACCAGCGAACGGCGCAGCGCGAGGCGATCTCGAGCGCCGATGGCGTGCCCGCACAAGGCTTCGACGGCGTGGGCGAGGCCGTCCAGCGCATGCGCAGTCAGCAGCAGGCCGTTGAGCAGCAGGGCATTGGCGGCGACGGTTGCATCGCCAAGACGCGCGCCTTGCACGGTGATCATGAAGAACACCGATTGCAGGGCGAGGCTGCGGATGAAGATGTCGCGGTTGACCGCCAGCAGCGGGCGCCAACTCTGCCAGACTTTCAGCGCGGCCCAGACGATGTGGCCCGGATAGGCGCGCAAGGCCTTGCGGGTCATGAACAGGCCGAGCAGGGCGCCGCTCCATTCGGCGATCACCGAGGCGCGGGCCGAACCGACCACGCCCCAGTCCAGACCGATGACGAACCACAGGTTCAGGGCGATGTTGATCAGGTTGGTGCTGAGCAGAATGGCCAGCGGCGCCCGCGCATTTTGCGTGCCGAGGAACCAGCCGACCAACGCATAACTGGCCAGCGCCGCCGGCAAACCGAATAGCCGCGTATGGAAAAAATCCCGGGTGAGCTGATCAAGCTCAGCCGACGGTTGCATGAAGTGCAGCGCCACGCCACTCAGCGGTACGCCGAGGGTGCCGAGCAGCACTGCCAGGCCCATCGCCAGCAACAGGCCCTGCAACAGAATCTGCCGCAACGCCGCGCCGTCACTGCGCCCGGCCGCTTGCGCGGCAAAACCGGTGGTGCCCATGCGCAGAAATCCCATGGCCCAGGCGAGAAAGGTGTACAGGCTGGCGCCGACTGCCACCGCGCCCAATTGATGCGCGTGGGGCAAGTGGCCGATGACGGTGCTGTCGACCAGCGCCACCAGCGGCACGGAAATATTCGAAAGAATCATCGGCGCGGCCAGCGCCCAGACCTTGCGGTGAGTCGGGCGGTCGCGCCAGTCGGCGATCAGGTTGGACATGCGGGCTCCTTGGGGGAGCGGCATTGTAGCGATTAACACAATCCCCTGTAGGCGGTGGGTCAGCTAGAGATGTTTCCACTGCACCACACTCCTGCAGGGGAGAAGTTGTGTGCGGGAGGTTGTGGGTGAGGATTTATGCGCCCCCGAATAAACCGGTAGGAGCTGCCGCAGGCTGCGATCTTTTGATGTTGCCTTAAAGATCAACAGATCGCAGCCTGCGGCAGCTCCTACAAGGTTTTGTGGTGTCAGTGAATAATCCAGCTCAGCAACCACAACCCCAGCAACAACCAGATAATCCCGGCAATGATCGACGCATTCATGAACGCCCGAATCGCCGACCACAACAGCATCAACCCGACGATCAGCGCAATGACGCTGATGATCGACGTGTCCATCCCCAGGGTCTTCGCCAGCCCGTCGACAAAGTTGCCGCCGGCGTTACTCAAAATATTGAACAGCCCGCTGAGGCCATCGACGATAAAGCGGATGACCGAACCGAGTGCCTGGCCGAGCCATTCGAAAAAGCTTTCTACCTGCATGTGTTCATCCTGATGAAAGAGCTGAGCCTTGGGCCACAACGCAGGTGGCCGAGTTCCCTGTCACGAGTATGGCCCATGCTGCGCCGAACGGAAAACCGGTAGGCGCTGCCGCAGGCTGCGATCTTTTGATGGTGTTTTTCAAAACCAAGGTCAAAAGATCGCAGCCTGCGGCAGCTCCTACATGGGCCTTGCCTTCAGTCGGTATCCGCTTGAAGCTATACGCCTTCAGGAGAGCCCGATGAACCTTGTTGAACTGACCGAACGCCTGCACGCCATTCGCGACCGCAATGACTGGCGGCAATTTCACAGCCCGAAAAACCTGGCCATGGCCGCCAGCGTCGAAATGTCTGAACTGGTGGAAATCTTCCAGTGGCTGACCGAAGACCAGTCGCGCCAGTTGCCCGCTGACAAACTCGCCCACGTCGGGCAGGAAGTCGGCGATATCGTGCTGTACCTGTTGCTGCTGTGCAGCGAGTTGGGGTTGGACATGAATGAAGTGGTGCGCGCCAAGCTCGCCGACAGCGAACGGCGGTTCAGCTGATGAGCGACCGCCATTTCGATCAGTTGGCGACGCGTTTCGCCGAAAAAATCTACGGTGGCGCCAAGGGCGCGATTCGCCTCGCGGTGTTGCAGGCTGACCTCGCGGAAGCGCTGCCGGATCGTCCGTTGCGCGTGCTCGACATCGGCGGAGGCCTCGGCCACATGTCGCTGTGGCTCGCCGAACGTGGCCACGACGTAACCTTCACCGAGCCGGCCGAGCCGATGCTCGACGGCGCGCGCCAGCGTTTCGCCGAAGCCGGGCAGACCGCAACGTTCATTCAGGCACCGTGGCAGGCGTTGCTCGGGCAACTCACCGAACCCTACGATCTGGTGATCTGCCACGCCGTCCTCGAATGGCTCGCCGAACCCCACGCGATCCTGCCGGTGCTGCATCAATTGACCAAGCCCGGTGGCTGGTTGTCGCTGGCGTTCTACAACCGCGATGCGCTGATCTACCGCAACCTGCTCAAAGGCCATTTCAAGAAAATGCGCAAGAACGATATGGCCGGTGAAAAGCAGAGCCTGACCCCGCAGCAACCCCTCGATCCGCGCGAATTGGCAACGCAACTCGAAGGGTTGTGGCAGGTCGAAACTCAAAGCGGGATCCGGGTTTTCCACGACTACATGCCGGTGGAGTTTCAGGCCCGCGCCGAACTTGTCGATTTGCTCGAGATGGAGCTCGCTCATCGTCGTCACCCAAGCTTCGCCGGGCTTGGGCGCTACTTGCACTGGATCTGCCGGCCGATCTGATCGGAGCGCGACATGAAAGCTCAATCCGGGTTATTGCTGATCTGTCTGGGGTTGGCCGCCTGTCAGGGCAGCAACCCTTACGTGGCGCAGTCGCGGCCGCTGCCGCCGGCACCGCCGCAAGCCGCCAACACCTTTGACCGCAGCGCTTACCCGGCGCCGCCGCGCGATTACGGGCGCTACCGCAGTTGGGCCTGGCTGGACGGGCAACTGCCGCCGGGCACCGCGTGGGCGGATTCGGCGCAAGTGGCCGAGGCGGTGAGCAACGCGCTGGATCAACGAGGTTTGCGCCCGCTGCACGACAATCGTCCGGCCGACCTGTTGGTCAGCGCCCACCTGAGCCTGCAAACCCGCTTGCGTCAGGTGCAGGACGATTACGGCTACTACGGCGGCGGATACGGCGGCTATGATCGTTATGGGCGCGGCTACGGCATGTACAACAGCGTGCCGGTGGTGCGCACCTATTCGGAGCAGGTCGTGGTGGTGCAAGTCGATCTGTTCGACGCCGGCACGGGGCAACCGGTGTGGAGTGCCAGCGCGGAAACCGGCGCCAAGGGCAATCAGATCGACCGCACGGATTCGATTCGCGAGGCTGTGGAAAAGGCCATGTCGGCGTATCCTCCCAGTTAGCTTCCTGCAAATGAGAAGCTCTAGCAGGTTCATGTCTTCAACCGGAGAAAAACCATGTTCCGCCGTCTCGCTTTACTGGCCATGGCCGCACTGCTCAGTGCCTGCGCCGCCAACCAGGTCAATCATGACTTCGACGCCAGCCGCGACTTTGCCGCCTATCGCAGCTGGAGCTGGAAAGACCCCGCCCTGCAATATCGCCCGGATGATCCACGGATCAAAAGCGACCTGACCGAGCAACGCATTCGCCAGGCGGTAACAGATCAACTTGATCAGCGTGGTCTGCGCCCGGCGGCTGCGGGCGCCAAAGGCGATTTGAATGTGCAGACTTATCTGATCGTCGAGGATCGTCAGCAACAAGTGACGACCAATTACGGCGGCGGCTGGGGCGGCCCATGGAATGGCTACTGGGGCGCGCCGATGTACAACGAAACGCGCAACATCACCTACAAGGTCGCGACCATCCAGATCGACTTGCTCGACGGCAAGGACGGCAAGCTGGTGTGGCGCGGCAGCGACGAGCAGATGCTCGCCAGCAAGCCCAACCCCGAGGATCGCAGCAACGCCATCCGCGAGACGGTCGCCCGCATCCTCACCAACTACCCCCCACGCTAACCCCCTGTAGGAGCTGCCGCAGGCTGCGATCTGTTGATCTTTAAAACGGCAACATCAAAAGATCGCAGCCTGCGGCAGCTCCTACCTGTTTGTTCGTGGCGCATAAGTCCTCACACAACATTTCCCCTGTAGGAGCTGCCGAAGGCTGCGATCTGTTGATCTTGAAAGGGCCGTTTCAACAGAACGCAGGGTTTTTGCGCTGAGGCTGGCGTGTTGCCAGCAAGCAGGCCCGGGCGCGTCTACACTCAGTTACATCAATGGAGGTCACGGCAAAGGAGTGCGCCATGTCGCCTCGTTCGCATTTCAACGGCCCGGCCCGGCAACGCGGGGCGATCGGTCTGATGGCGGCGCTGACCCTCGGCCTGGCGCTGGTGTGCATGGTGCTGGTGGTCGACAGCGGTCGTCTGTACATGGAGCAACGCCGCTTGCAGCGGGTGGTCGATGTTGCCGCTCTAGAGGCGATTTCGCGCAGCGGTGATTGCCTGACAGGGCTCAGCGCCGCCGCTTTTGCCACCGCCAGCGCCGCGCGCAATGGTTTTGCCGTGGCGGCGGACACAACCCTTGCCGTGACCTGTGGCACCGTGCAAACCGGTGCCAATAACCTGCGCGCGTTCACCGTGGATGCCAGCAAAAAAGAAGCGATCAGCGTCTTCGCCACGCGTGTTGTGTCCACCAGTGTGGCTGCCGCGCTGTATGCGCTGTTCCGGCCAGGCAGTGTCTCGCCCACCACGCGCCTGCACGCGACGGCGGTCGGTACATCGGCCATTCTGCCGCCGTTGGCGCAACTGACCATCGGCACCACCGCCCTGACAGTCGATGCCAGCAAGTCGGCAGCCCTCAATGCGCTGTGGGGCGGGCTTCTGGGCGGCAGCCTCAACCTCAGCGTCGCCGGTTGGCAAGGCCTGGTCGACACCAACATCAGCCTGCTCGGTTACCTCAACCAACTGGCTGTCGATCTGCACGTGGACGCCGGCAACTACACGCAGGTATTGAGTCAGAGCGTGCAGATCAAACAACTGATCGACACCGCCATCACCGTGCTGACCAAGGGCGGCACTACCACCAGCGTCGCGGTCAGTGGTCTGGTTGGTTTGAAGGCCATCGTCGGCAACACCTCGGTGGTACTCGGGCAATTGTTGCAACTGCAGACCGGCGCCACTTCGGCCGCCCTCAATGCCAATCTGCAAGTTTTCCAGCTGCTCGAAGCCGTCGTGCAATTGGCCAACAGTCAGAACGCCCTGACAGCCACTGTGCCGCTGAGCATTCCGGGGCTGGTCAACGGCTCGGTCAAAGTCAAAGTGATCCAGCCACCGCAGTTATCGGCAGTGGGCAATCCGGCGCTGGCCAAGGCCGACCCGATGGGCGCCAACCGCATCTACGTGAAGACCGCGCAGGTACGCACACTGATCTCGCTGAACCTGCCGGTGTTGTCCGGGGTGGCCGGCCTGGCCAATGCCATTGTCAGCACGCCGCTGGTGGGCGGGCTGACCGATACCCTCAACAACCTCTTGCACCTGAACATAGCCGGCACGCTGAACTCGTTGTTCTGCGCATTGGGCGGCACCTGTCAGCGCACCAATCTGCAGATCCTGCCCACCTCCAGCATCGACATCCTGCTGGAGGCCGCCGCTGCCGACAGCCATGTCACCGACTTCAACTGCGTCAGCGACGCCAGCAAAAGCCTGACCACCCAGACCAACTCCTCGCTGGTCAAACTCAAGGTCGGCAAGATCGACGCCACCAACGCCTTTTCCTCCTCGGCGGATGTCACCGTGCAGCCACTGGCGTTGATCGATGTCGGCGTCATCACCTGCACCATTCCGCTGCTCGGGCTGGGCTCGGCGACCTGCGATCAAAGCACGCGCAAACCGTTTTACGGCGGCGGCCTCGGGGTGATGGTCGACACCTCGGTGGCGAGCATGCAGAACATCCATACCTACAATCAGCCACCGGAAATCAAGCAGCCCCCACTGAACTACAGCTTCGGCACACAAGGCGTGGTCAATAGCCTGAAAAGCACATTGAGCGGGGTTCAGGTTCAAGCGTATAAACCGACCGGTTCGAGTTTGCTGGGCGGTTTGCTCACTACCACGGCGGACGTACTGGCGAGCGTCAACAGCACGCTGGGCGTGGTCATCGACAATCTGCTCAGCCCGGTGCTCGACCCGATTCTCGATGGCTTGCTGGCCAACCTCGGCATTACCCTGAACAAGGTCGACGTCGGCGCCAACCTCAGTTGCAAGCCACCGGGGCAGCCGATGCTGGCGATCTAATCGGCCAGCGCAATTGGCAACTCGATACAGAACCGCGCACCCTCATCGCCGTTGCGCACACTCAGGCGTCCGCCCATGTTTTCGACGATGCCGTAACTCACCGACAAGCCCAGGCCGGTGCCGACGCCGACCGGTTTGGTGGTGAAAAACGGCTCGAAAATCCGCTCCAGCAAACGCGGGTCAATGCCGCCACCGTTGTCCTCGACCCACAGCCGCACCACGTGCTCGTCGCACTCGGCGTGCAAGGCGATCCACGGCTGGAAGTCGCGGTTGGCTTCGCGCTTGCCGAGCAACGCGTCGCGGGCGTTGACCATCAGATTGATCAGCACTTGTTCCAGTTGATCGACGTAGCCGCGCACCTGAACCTGGAAACCGGCCTCTTTGATCCGCAGCTCAACGCCTTTGCCGCGCAAGCCTTCCGACAGCAGCGACAGCGTGCCTTCGATCGCATCCAGCGGATTGAACGGATGTTGTTCGATTTCCGAGCGCCGCCCAAACACGCGCATGTGATCGACCACCCGCGCTGCACGTTGCACTTGCGCGTCGATGCGGTTGAGTTTGTCGGTCAGGTAGTCGATCTGCACATCGCCATTGCTCAGGCGCTTGAGCACATTGACGATGGCCATGCGCATCACATTCAGCGGCTGATTGATCTCGTGGGCAAGCCCCGTGGCCATTTCGCCGAGGGTGGCCATTTTTGCGCTCTGCGTCAGTTGCTGCTGCGAGCGTCGCACCTCGGTGTTGTCGCGGCCCACCGCTTGTACTTCGACCAGTGTGCCGTGCTCATCGAACACCCCGCGATCCGACCAGACCCACCATGCATGTTCACGGCCGGGCAGGCGCAGGTTGATTTCAGCCGTGCTCACGGGCAGTTCCGGAGTCAGTTGCGCCAGGCGCAGAATGAACGCTTCGCGCTGTTCATCCGACATCCAGCTGCCCAGGTTGACCCCGGGCAATTGTGCCGGCGTGCATTCCAGGTAGGTCGCCAATGGCCGGTTGCCGAAGGTCAGGGTCAAGTCCGGGCGATAACGACAAATCATTGCGGGTGAGTCTTCCACCAGAATCCGGTAACGTTCTTCGCTGGCCTTGACCTGTTCAGCGGCGAGGGTCGCGTCTGTCACGTCCAGCCACAGGCCGACGGCTTCCACCGGCAGGCCGAGGTCATCGCGCAGCAATTTGGCCTCGTCGAGCAGCCAGTGCACATTGCCCTGGCGATCGAGCACTCGATAGCGCGCACTCACCGAACCTTCGCGCAACAACTGCCGGGTGCGTTCGAAATAACGCGGACGGTCTTCGGGGTGCACATGTTCAACCAGTCGACCGTCTTCACAGTCGGCGAGACACCAGCCTAAAAGCGCTTGCAGGCTGGCGCTGAAAAAGGTCGGTTGTAGCGCGCCTTCCACGTAGCGCTGTACGTAAATCACAGCGGGGGAACTGGCGATCAGATTGTCCAGCCGCGCATGGGCGGCGGCCGCCTGTTGTTGCTGATTCTTGATGTCGCTGATGTCGAGCATGAACCCCATCAGCCGACGTGCGGCGCCGATGCCCAGCGACCGTCCTTGCAGGCGATACCACAGCGGCAGCGCTTGATCGGCGGTTTGCCAGCGTACGCACAATTCCAGTGGGATGCCTTCATCCTGCAAGGCTTGCAGGTGGCTGCGCAGTTCATCGCGGTCGGCGGGGTGGACCTGATTGAACCAGTCCTGAAGCGGTAACGGCGCCGTGGGCAAACCCAGGCTCTGCGCCAGTGTCGGAGCCAGTTGCACCTGATTGCTGGCGCTGAACACTTCCCACCAACCGGTGCCGAGCAACGCTTGCAGGGTTTCCAGGCGTTCCAGCTGTTGCTGATGACGATGCTCGCGCAGCCGTTCCAGTAACGGCGCCGCCACGGCAGCGGCGAGTAGAAGCCAGTCGTGATCGCTGAGGTCGGGCGCCTGTTGCGGCGCGTTATAGTCGGCGCACAACAGCCAGGCAGCCACGCCCTGCGCGTCGCGATAGGGCACGGCAAACCCTTCGTTCGGACCGAAAATGGCGCTCAGGCGCGGCTGTTCGCTGGCCAGAAAGCGCTGCGGTGACGCACCGTTGAGGCTGTCGAGGCCAGTGCCCAGTTGCTGCTGTTCGCGCCACAATTGCGGCGCGTTCAACCCTGTGTAGAACTGATGGATCAGCCAGCCCAGACCTTGCTCATCGAGTAGCGCCACTGCCAGACAAGGAATGTGCAGATGCTGACTGAGGCGCTGCAATTGTTCGCCCAACACCGTTGGCAGACGCGCGAGGCTGCACAGGCGCAATTGATCGCGAACCTGCGTGGCCAATAATTGCGCCTGCTCGCGGCTGCGTGCCTGACGCCGTTCCCCGAGCAAGTCGCCGATGTCGAGCATCTGCAACAGCCAGCCGTCGCCCTGCGCCTGCAGCCAGCCGCGCAAGTGCAGTGGTGGGCCGGCCAGGCTGAAAAAATCCAGATCGAGCAGTTGCCCTTGCCAGTCCGCCGGTTGGCCTTCGACGGCCAGGCCGCTGTGCGGCAACAGGTAATCGAGCAGGTGCGCGGGCTGCGTACGCGTCATGCGCTGCGCAAGTAAATGCCGTATCGGCCCGCCCAAGTGATTGACCTGTCCGTCGCCGTCCAGATACAGCTGCAAGCCGACGCTGGGCAGCAGCGGACTTTGCTGGGGCTGGGCGGTGCCGGAAGGGCGATTGAGCAGGCGGCTGAACAGCTTGTCACCGGAACTCAAAATTGCAGGCTCGACGAGGCGCGCAGGGTCGCGGGCAGGCGCGGCACCGTGCCGACGCCCGGCAGCACCAGAAACGGCAATGCCTGATTCAATTTGCTCGTGGGGTAATTGATGGTCACTGTCAGCAAACCCCCGGTGAAGGTTATGGTGCTGTCGGTGGCGGCATTGAAGTTCAGTGCGTTGGGCAGCCAGGCCAGTTGCCGGGTCAACTCGGTGCGCGCGTTCGCCGTGATGGCGGTCGAGTAATTGGCCGAGGCAGGGTCCAGCGCCACACTGCGGCGCACTGCTTCAGAGGTGGACTCGTTGAATGACTGCATCAACAACAGCGGCAGGCTGTAACTCACCAAGCCATAAAACACAGCGAAGAAGATGACGAACACCAAGGCGAACTCGATGGCGACAGCGCCTTTTTGCTTGCGGGGGAGGCCGGATTTCATGAGTGCGTCTACCCTGACAATCACTACGTAATATCAGCATAGAATCATTCGGCCAAAACGGACGGTTTTTACCGCATGCACAGCTTTGTCCTGCTGATCTGGCTGACGTTGTGCGCGGCGCAGGATGCCCGGCAGCGCCATATCGCCAATGCACTGACCCTGGGGGTGGGCGGGTTGGCGGCCGTCTATGTTCTGGTCACCGGCCACACGTGGCTGGGCGCCGACGCGGCGCAGGGCGGCTGGGCAGTCATCCTCGCGCTATCGCTGACATTGCCCGGCTATGCGCTGAAGCGTTTCGGCGCCGGCGATGTGAAATTAATGACAGCTTTGGGCCTTGCGACGGACGGTACTCATCTGCTCGGCGTGTTTATCGGCGCGGCACTCGCCAGCGTCGTCTGGCTATTACTTGCGCCAAAACTCTGGCTGCATATGCGTCAACGGCTTAGCGATCATCTTCGATTTATGGCCCCTGAAAAGTCAAAAAAGCTGCCATTTGCGCCGTTCGTGCTGGTTGGCATGCTCCTGACTTTGCTTTGGATCCATTAGTCGTGCGGTGCCACTACTGCTATGTACATAGTCGGAAAGTGGGTCTACTTTCAAATCAACGGTTGTACAGCTTCGCGCTGTCAGTACAGGAACGGTCAGCCTTTGGCCTGGGCATGGAGTAGCAAGTGAACAAGCTTACGTCTGCTGTAAAAGTTCTGGTGGTCGATGATCAGCCGCTGATTGTCGAAGAACTCTGCGAATTCATCGAGAGCAGCGGTTACCGCTGTGTGCCGTGCGAATCGAGCCAGCAGGCGATCGAACAATTCACTCAAGACCCTGCCATCGGCCTGGTGCTGTGTGACCTGCACATGCCGGACATGGACGGCATTCAACTGGTGCAGGAGTTGCAACGCCTGGCAGGCAAGCAAAGAATCTTCGAAGCCATCATGCTCACCGGGCGTGCCGACAAGCAGGACGTGATCAAAGCGTTGCGTGCCGGCATCGCTGACTACTACCAGAAACCGGTCGACCTCAACGAACTGCTCGAAGGCCTGCGCCGTCAGGAAGCGGTGCTGCAAGAACGGCAGAAAACCCTGCAACTGGGGCATCTGAATCAGAAGCTGCAATACCTTTCCGAGTCGATCGACGACCTCTACCAGGACCTCGACAAAGTCCGCCGTGGCCCGGCGCCAACTAACGATGAGGCGCCCGTTGAGGGCGAAGGCGTGGAGATCCCGGCGATCTTCAATCAGTTGTCGCCGCGCCAGCTCGATGTCGCGCGGTTGGTGGGCAAAGGCCAGACCAACTACCAGATCGCCTGTAAGCTGGGGATTACCGAGAACACGGTCAAACTCTACGTCTCGCAAGTGCTGCGCCTGACCCACATGCATAACCGCACTCAATTGGCCCTCGCGTTATCTCCCAGCAACTCTGGCATGCGCCAGCGAGTGACAGCGCACTAACTCAATTGACCCCGGCCACCGCCGGGGTGCCAACCCTCAACCGCTATGCGCCTTGGCCTTGGGAAACAGATTGTCCAGGGTTTCCAGCAGGCGCACGTGATAGATTGGTTTGCGAAACAGGTCCAGTACCTGCAGGCGCAGCATGTCGCTGACGTCTTCCATGTCGGCATGCCCCGACGTCACGATCACCGGCAGATGCTGGCGCGAGGTGTGTTCACGCAGACGCTTGATCAGCGACATGCCGCTTTCTTCCGGCATGCGCAGATCAGTAATCACCAGCGCGATATCGGGATGGCGGGTGAGATGGTGCAGGGCAAGTTTCACCGACGTCGCGGTATGACAAGTAAAGCCTTCGCCCTCCAGCAACTCCGCCAGCTCCAGCAGTGCGTCCTCTTCATCGTCGACGAGGAGCAACTGCTGGCGAGAAGTGTGTGGAGAGTTCATAGGCAACACCTGCAATGGACTGAGTGCTGACGTTAGAACCCAATGGCCGCATTGACAAGTTATCGGTCCGATCAGGTGAGTGCAGTCTGGATCCGGGTCAGGATCGCGGTGACCTGAGTGCCGATGCCGTTACCGAAGGCTGCGATCACCAGCGCCACGAGGCCGACCACCAGCGCGTATTCGATGGCGGATGCGCCCTCGGTGTCTTTGGCCAGGCCTTTGAAGAAGGTAACTTGCGATTTGATTTTTTGCGCAATGTGGGAATACGACATGAGGACTCTCCTTGAGCACGCCAGGTGTTGCGCGTTCGCAACATGATTTCCCTGTGCCAGCATCAGCATTGTCGGCATTCCCCGGCCCTACAACTGTAAGAACGAATTAACCCGAAAGTATTAGTTGGCGTAATTACATTAAAAAACCATGTTTGGCGCTTTAGCCTCCTACTTTCGTTGGATATTTCATCGCTGTTAATGGCGTTTTGTTCGCGCTGAACTACCGTCAAATAGCGAAATAGTTACTTGTTCATAGCTGCCTGATTGCGAATTTATCTCGTTGAAAGTTACGGGTCATTGCAAAAGACAGAACGCGCAGCGGGAAAGGGAGAGCCGTCATGAACAGTCGCGTCACTCTGGGCCTGGCAGGCTTGTTTTTGCTGGGTGCCATCATTGCCGGATATTGGGGGCTGACATTGAGTCGGCAACCGCCCGTGGAACCTGTCGCCGCACCCGTTGCGGTTACGCCTGTCGCACCCGCCGCTGCGCCGGCGCCACCCGTTGAAGATCCGACCCGCCAACCGGTGGTGGTGTTGCTGCGCGACATCGCCCCATTCAGCAAAATCACCGCCGCCGATGTCGCCGTGGAAAAACTGCGCACCGTACCCGCTGGCAGCCTCAGCACTGTCGATCAAGTCATTGGCCGCACACCCTGGAGGCCGTTGAGCGCTGGCAGTTGGCTGAGCGAAGAAAGCTTCGAGCCGGGCAGCCAACTGGCGCGAATGATTCGCCCCGGTGAGCGTGCACTGGCGGTGGCCGTGGATGAAGTGATCAATGCCGGCGGGCAACTGGCGCCGGGCGATTACGTCGATGTGCTGCTGTTTTTGCGCAAGGACGAAAACAATCCACAGGCGTCAGCGCAGTTGGTGGTGCCGGCGGTGCGCGTGCTCGGTGTCGGCAGCCAGATGGGCCTGACCAATGACGGTCAGCCCGCCAGCCCGGCGCGCAGCGACGATGAACGACTCAAGCAGGAACAACAACGAATGGCTGCGCGCAGCGTGATTCTGGCGGTGCCGGAACCGTTGCTCAGCCGCTTGATGCTGGCGTCCGGCAGCGGCGTTTTGCGCTTGGCGGTGCGCAGCGCCGATGAACAGCAACTGGCGAAATACTGGGCCGGTGAAAACGATGTCGCCAGACAGCTCGATACGCCACGACGCGAGTTGATCGAGTTCAGCCAACTGTCACTCTCGCCGCCGCCCCGACCCCTCGCCGTGGCGGGGCAGCCGACGGCGCGCAAACCGACCGTGGAAGTCATCCGCGGTGCCGAAAACGCTCAACCCACTCCCTGATTCGAGCAAGGACGCCTTTACATGCGCATACGCTTCACGCCCCTGTTCAACGGCTTGCTCCGGGCCTCGCTGCTGAGCGTTGCTTCGATCGGCAGCGCCGTCGCCGCTGTCGGCAATTGCGCCGCGCTCGGCCCCTTGCCGGCGGCTCTGGAAGTCGGTGAAGGTCTGCAACAGGCATTGCAATCACCCGTGGCGATCACCCGCGTGGCAGTGGGCGATCCGAAAATTGCCGACGTGCGCGTGACCGGCGATCAAGGCGTGTTGCTCACCGGCGTTGGGCCCGGCGCGACCACGCTGATGATCTGGACGGCCTGTGCCAGCGCGCCGCGTCAGAGCATGGTGTTTGTGCAGGGCAAGGCCAGTGCGGCAATGACGGTCTCGTTGCCGGCGACTGATGACCCGACTCTGCCTTCGCAAGTGCAGACTGATATTCGCTTTGTCGAAGTCAGCCGCACCAAACTCAAAGAGGCCGGCACCTCGATTTACGGCAAGGGCTCGAACAACTTTCTGTTCGGCGCACCGGGCACGGTGCCAGGCAGCGGTGTCAGGCCCGGTTTGGTGCCGAGCGTAGCGCCGAGCATTCCGCTGGCCAACGATGTGTTCAACATTGTCTGGGGCGGTGGCAGCAGCAAATTCCTCGGCATCGTCAATGCGCTGGAAGGCAGTGGTTTCGCCTACACCCTGGCGCGGCCGAGCCTGGTAGCGTTGAGCGGGCAGAGCGCGAGCTTCCTCGCCGGTGGCGAAATTCCGATTCCGGTACCGAGCGCCAACAGCAACAGCTACTCCATCGAGTACAAAGAATTCGGCATTCGCCTGACCCTGACACCGACCGTCGTCGGCCGTGATCGCATCGCCCTCAAGGTCGCACCGGAAGTCAGCGAGCTGGACTACAACAATGGCGTGACCATCGGCGGCACCACCGTGCCGGCGTTCACCATCCGCCGCACCGACACCAGCATCTCGCTGGCCGATGGCGAAAGCTTTGTGATCAGCGGTTTGATCAGCACGCAAAACGCTTCGCAGGTGAACAAGTTCCCAGGGCTTGGCGACATCCCGGTGCTCGGCGCGTTTTTCCGCAATTCGTCGATCAATCGCGAAGAGCGCGAATTGCTGATGATCGTCACCCCGCACCTGGTGCAGCCATTGGCAGTCAACGCGCCGTTGCCTTCGCTGCCGGGTGAAAAACTGCGCAACTACGACCCGAACTGGTATCGCCTGTACTTCCTCGAAAACGGCAACTTCGATAAACGCAGCGGGTTATCGCAATGAGCCAGAGCCTCAGTCAGACCTTTCTCGCCATCACCCGCAACGACACCGATCTGGAGTGGTTGCAGGGCGCGTTGGCGCCGCTCGGCCAAGTGGTCAGCGCCGGTGGCGGCAGCCTTGACGAGTTGCTTGCGCTGGTCGACGTGACCTTCGCCAGCCTGGTGTTCGTCGGGTTGGATCGCGATCATCTGGTCGCGCAGAGCGCGTTGATCGAAGGCGTGCTCGAAGCCAAACCGATGCTCGCCATCGTCGCCCTCGGCGACGGCATGGACAATCAGTTGGTGCTCAACGCGATGCGTGCCGGTGCGCGGGATTTCGTCGCTTACGGCTCGCGCTCCAGTGAAGTCGCCGGGCTGGTGCGGCGCTTGAGCAAACGTCTGCCAGCCGTCACGCCGAATACCCAGCTCGGTGGTCTGACCGTGCTTTATGGCGTGCAAAGCAACGCTGACGGCGCGCTGTTGGCCAACCACATGGCGCTGGTGGTGCAGAAGAGCGGGCAGCAGACGTTGCTGCTCGATCTGGGCTTGCCGCGCGGCGACAGCCTGGCCTTGCTCGGGCTGGAAAGCTCGTTTCATTTCGGCGATGCGCTGCGGCACTTGCGCCGGCTCGACGCGACGCTGATCGACAGCGCCTTCACCAGCGCCGAGGCAGGCTTGCGCATCCTTGCTTACGCCGGTTCCGACGAGCCGCTGGAGCGCACCAGCGCCGCCGAGTTGTACATGTTGCTCAGCGCCTTGCGCCAACATTTCCAGCACATCGTCGTCAACCTCACCGGTCAGCCCGACAGCGAAGCGCTGCGCACGTTTGTCAGCCATTGTGACAAGCTGCTGTGGTACACCGATCAGAACGTCCTCGACTGTCGGCGCAATCTCGCGGTGCTCAATCTGTGGCGCGAGAAAGGCATGAAACTCGACCATGGCCGGCTGCTGATAGACCGCTATTTGCGCAACGTTGCGCCGGATTCCGAGACCCTCGGCAAGACCTTTGGCCTGGAAGTGATTGCCGTGCTGGCCTACAGTCCGGAAGTCCGTCTCAACGCGAAAAACCAGGGCGTGACCCTGTTCGAACTGGCCCCGCGCGAAGCCATCAGCCAAAGCCTGCGCACCCTCGGCGAACGCCTGGCGAAACGCTCCGAAGGCTTGGCCAAACCCAAGGCCAACTGGTTCAACCGCTTGCGAGGCACCTCATGAACGGCGAGCAACTGTTCGGCGGCCCGCAACGCTCTGCGCCCGGCAACACCGACCACGATGGCCTGAAACTGGTGCTGCACCGCTACATCATCGACGCCATCGAAGAGTCGGGGAAAAACCTGCTGGAAGGCTCGCGGCAGGTGCTTTCGCAGTTCGTCATCGACAAGGTCGCCGAATACATCGCGCGCCTGCACCTGGCGATTTCGCGTTATGAAATGGAGCGTCTGGCTGAAGAAATCGTCGACGAACTGACCGGTTTCGGTCCGCTGGAAGTGCTGCTGCGCGACAGCGCCGTGACCGAGATTCTGGTCAACGGCCCGCATCGGGTTTTTATCGAGCGCGACGGCGTGCTGCACTTGAGCGACCTGCGCTTTATCGACGCGCACCATGTCGAGCGGGTCATGCAACGCATTCTCGCGCCACTCGGGCGGCGCCTCGACGAATCGTCGCCGATGGTCGATGCACGCCTGCCGGATGGCAGCCGGGTCAATGCGATCATCCCGCCGATTGCCCTCGACGGGCCTTGCCTGTCGATCCGCAAGTTTCGCAAGGACATGCTCAAAAGCACCGATCTGATGGCGATGCAAACCATCGATCAGGCGATCTACGATTTCATCGAAGAGGCGGTGGGCAAACGCTGCAACATCCTCATTAGCGGCGGTACTGGTACCGGCAAAACCACGCTGCTGAACATTCTCAGCCAATTGATCAATCCCCATGAGCGTCTGGTAACCATCGAAGACGTCGCCGAACTGCAACTCGGCCACCCGCACGTCGTGCGCCTGGAAACCCGTCCGCCGAATGCCGAAGGTCACGGTGAAGTGAAGGCCAGCGACCTGATCCGCAACGCCCTGCGCATGCGCCCCGACCGGATCATTCTTGGTGAGATTCGCGGCGTCGAAGTGGTCGACGTGCTGACCGCCATGAACACCGGCCACGACGGTTCGATGAGTACCGTCCACGCCAACAACGCGCAGGATGCTTTGCTGCGCCTGGAAACCCTGGTCGGCCTGACCGGCCGCACCATCGCCGAACGCACCCTGCGGCAGATGATCTGCGCTGCCCTTGATGTGGTGATTCAACTGACGCGCATGCCTGATGGGCGGCGCTGCGTCAGCGAAGTGGTCGAGGTCGTCGGTGTGCGCGATGACGTCTACGTGACCAATACGCTGTTCCGCCTCGACCGGCGCACCGGCTTCGGTTTCCTGCGCGAAGCGGTCAACCCGGCGGGCGACAAGCTGCGTCGCGAATCGACGCTTGCGCACTGAGGGCTACGGCATGCTCAAACCGTTGCTGCTGATCGTGATTTGCCTGTGCTTGCTCGGGTTGTCGCTGCGCCTGTTCTACAACGGCTGGCGTCAGGGCGGCACCGAGCGTGTGCTCGATCGGCTGAATCAGGGCCAGCCACAACTGACGGCAGACGCGCCTCGCTGGGCGGGACTGGAGCGCGCGTTTTTGCGTGCCGGGCTCGGTCGGCCGACGGATCGCCTGGGCTTGTGGTTGCTGTTGTGGGTATTCGGCATGCTGATCGGTTTTGCCCTTGCCGGTTTGCTTGGTTTGCTGGTGTTGATTGTGCTGCCGCCGCTGGCTGTGCGCCTGTTTGTCAGCTGGCGTTACCAACGGCGCTTGCGGCGGATGATCGAACAACTGCCGCAATTGCTCGACTACACCGTGCGCAGCTTGAAGTCCGGACGGACCTTGGCCGACGCGGTGCTGGGCGGCATCGAGACCAGCGAAGATCCGCTGAAAAACGCCATGGGCCGGGTGCAGCGCAACGTGCAGTTGGGCGTGAGCCTGCCGGATGCGGTGTCGGACTTGGCCGAGCTGTACGAGCGTGATGAATTCCGTTTGTTCGCCCTCGGCCTCAAGGTCAATCACCGTTACGGCGGCAACGCCAGCGAGCTGCTGGAAAACCTCATCAAGATGATCCGCGAGCGCGATCAGGCCTCGCGCCAGTTGCGCGCGATGACCGGCGAAACCCGCCTCACTGCATGGGTATTGGGCTTGCTGCCCATCGTCATGGCTGGTTATTTCCTGATGGCCAATCCGATTTATCTGGTCGCCATGTGGCATGACCCGTCCGGGCAGCGAATGCTGGCCACGGCCTTCGGCATGCAGGTGATCGGCAGTCTGTTGCTCTGGCGGATGTTGCGCAGCCTATGACCACACCCTTGATGATCAGCGCGCTGTTTCTGCTCGGCGCCGCCGCGTTACTCCTCACCAGCCTGCTGGAACAGCGCCGGCGTGCGCGGCAGATCAGTCGTCGGCTGGAGGGCGATCTGCTTCGCGAAAACCGTTTCGGCAACCTGCTGCAAGTGCTTGGCGACAGCAAGGTCGGTCAACGCAGCGTCAAACTCGATAACGAAACCCAGTCGCTGCTCAATCGGCTCGGCTGGCGCAGTGCGCGTCAGCGTTCGCTGTTTGCCGCTTGCCAGATCGGCTCGCCACTGCTGTTGCTGGCGCTGACGGTGTTGCTGCAATCGGTGTTTTTCCCGGCGGTGGAAAAACAGTGGATCGCGCCGTTGTTTGCGCTTGGTGTTGGCTATCTGTTGCCCAAGCGTTTGCTGGTGATTGCCGTGGCGCGTCGGCAAAAACAACTGGCCAGCGAGATCGGCACGTTTATTCCGCTGCTGCGCATCCTCTTCGAATCCGGCATGGCCGTGGAGCAGGCGTTGCGCGTGCTCAGCCATGAAGGTCAGGCGTTGTTGCCGGTGCTGACGTATGAATTGCGTCTGGTGCTGAGCCGTGTCGACTCCGGCCTGGAGTTGGGTGAAGAGCTGAATAAAGCCACGCAATTGCTGGCGGTGGATGAGTTCACCGACACCTGCGTGATTCTCCAGCAGTTGCTGTATCAGGGTGGCGGGGCGATGAAGTCGCTGCTGGCGCTCAAGCAACTGCTTGATGACCGGCGCCTGACGCGTCTGCAGGAATACATCTCCAAGATGTCCGCAAAAATGTCCGTCGTGATGATGCTGTTTCTCTTCCCGGCGTTATTGATTGTTCTGGCCGGCCCGGGCTTCACCGCCCTGGCTAAAGCGCTGGGAGCCTAGAGGGATCGTGATGAAAGCAATGATTGCAGGTGCCTGTTTTTTGCTGCTCGGCGGTTGTGCCAACACCGGACAAACGCCGTGGGATGCGCTGACTAATTCGGCCAGTTGTGGCAAGTTGAGTTCTGATCAGCAACTGTCGCTGAACCTCGCCGATGACATGGCCAACGATGGCAAGCTGCACGCCAGCCTTGCGAATCTGCAAAGCCTGCCGGACAACATCGCCGACGTGCGTCTGCGCAAGGCCAAGGTCTATCGTTTGCTCGGGCGCAGCGAGGCCGAGCCTTTGTATCGCAGCCTGCTCGGTTCGTGTCTGGCGGCAGAAGCCGAGCACGGTTTGGGGCAACTCGCTGCGGCCAAATCCGATTACGGTCAGGCGCAGGCGCATTTGCAACGCGCCGCGCGGCTGGCACCTACCGACGAGAAAATTCGCAATGACCTTGGCGTGGTTTACCTCAATCAGCTGCGTATCGAAGATGCGCGTTTCGAGTTTTTGACCGCCATGGAGCTCAAGCAGAGCGATCAGTTGGCGGCGCTGAATCTGGTGACGTTGCTGCTGTATCAGGATGACTGGAACCGTGCTGCCGAACTGGTCAGCCGGCTTGGTTTGAGTCCTGCGCAATTTAGCGAAGCGCAAGGTCGCGCGGAAAAGCTCAAGCTGCCGAACCGATCCACTGTCGCCGTCACGGCGATGCTCAAGTAAGGAGCGCGATGATGAAAGCCATCCTTGTCTGTCTTGGTTTGCTGATTTTGCCGCTGACCAGTCACGCCATCGACGCCGGCCCCGCCTCGGCCCAGCAGCAGGAAACCGAGGGCTGGTTGCAACTGCAAGGCCGCAACAAAGTCGCTTCACCGAAACCGCAAACCGTTACCCCTACTGAACGCGAACTGGCCATGCAGCGCTGGTTGAAAAGTTATCAACATGAGATTCCGCAGTTTTTCGATCAGGAGCAGGGGGGTAAGGTCGACAGCGGTTCCGGCAGCGGCGGTTGACCCATGTAGGAGCTGCCGAAGGCTGCGATCTTTGCTCTTTTTGGAGGAGGGCCGAGTACATATCCGTTGCTGCGGTAACGGCCGCTCAGGGTTCCGCCCTTACGGCGGGTCACCTTTTCCAAACGCCGAAAAGGTAACCCAAAAGGCTTGCTCCTACGTACGGCCCGCTCGCTAAAGCTCGGGGTTCCTTCGCTCCGGGATCGATCCGGGGGGCATCGCCTACGGTTTGCTTCGCTGCACCTCCTCTCGATGTGTTTGGCTGCGCCAAACGGTCGCTGCGCTCCCACCCCCGGATCAATCCCTCCACTCAGCCTTCCGACGTCGCCCGTGGATCAAGATCAAGATCAAGATCAAGAGCCGCAGCCGAGCTAACGCTCATCCTGTTGAGTGGTGAAAAGCAAAAGCGATGCGCGTTCTGCTCTCGCTTTTTGTAGGAGCTGAGCTTGCTCGCGAAGGCGGCCTACCGCTCAACCCATTTCTTGCAGCCAGAATGCAATCTCTGTGGGAGATCAAGATCAAGAGCAGCAGCCGAGCTAACGCTCATCCTGTTGAGTGGTGAGAAGCAAAAGCGGTGCGCGTTCTGCTCTCGCTTTTTGTAGGAGCTGAGCTTGCTCGCG